>JBKEBV010000015.1:0-3997 GCA_047973315.1 Propioniciclava sp. | reverse complement strand
CCGGGCGGGCGCGGTCACCCGAAGGGCAGCGGCTCGGGGGCCAACCCCTGCTCCTGCGCGCGGAGGCTGGTCATCCGGCGGCGATGATGGGCCCGGCAGAGGACCTCGTAGGCGACCTCGGCCGGGGTGTCCGGCGCGCCGATATCACCCATCACGACCGTGTCGCCCTCCATGACCATCGCCCCGTTGACGATCCGGGCGTTGTGGGTGGCCCGCTTGCCGCACCAGCACAGGGCCTCGACCTGGAGGACGTGCATCCGGTCGGCGAGTTCGACCAGCCGGGCGCTGCCCGGAAACAGCAGCGCACGGAAATCGGTGAGGATGCCGAACGCGAACACGTCGATCTGCAGTTCGTCGACGATCCTGGCGAGCTGGTCGATCTGCTCGCGGGTGTAGAACCCTGCCTCGTCGCAGATGAGGTAGTCAAGGCGGCCGCCATGGGTCAGCGTGTCCACCGCATAGGTCCAGAAGTCGAGGTCCGGCTGGACGTCGACGGCTTCGTGAACCAACCCCAGGCGACTGGAGACCACCGTCTTCCCCCCTCGGTCGATGGTGGTGAACATCTGACCCACCCGGCCACGCACGGTGTGGTTGTGGTGGGTCTGGAGCGCCAGGGTCGACTTGCCGGAGTCCATCGTTCCGGTGAAGAAGTGCAGTTCAGCCATGTCCGGATGATCTTGTCACAGCTGAACGCCCACCACGAGTGTCCGCATCATCGCTGCGGATCGAACGACACCATGACCTGTCGCCACGGCTTGCACGCACCCGGTCACGGGCCAGCGGCTTCGTGCTCGCCGACCGGGTCACCGCACGAAAGGCCCGTGCCCGGGCGAAACATCGGCGATAATCACTCCTATGCCCATGAATCGAATGGCGATGGCCGCCGGGGTCACAGGAGCTTTGATGGTCCTGCCCGGATGCGTCGCCGCACCCCCTCAGACGGCAACGCCAGGGCCCATCCCCGCCGAGCCGACGACCACAGAATCAACCAGCCCGACCCCCACCGTCACCCCCACCCCGACCAGGTCGCCCTCAGCGAGCGCGACACCGATCAGGAAGCCCAGCCCGGATGCCGAACCCACGACTGCGCAACCCCGGAAGAAGACCAGCTCACAGCCGACAACGCGAGCAGAGATCCGCTCGGACGCGACCACGGTGATCGGCACCGGGACCCCCGCCAGTTGTACCTCCGATGCGGTGGTGGCCGGGGTCGCCTCCGGCGGGGTGATCGCCTTCGACTGCGGACCCAGACCGGTGACGATCACGATGAAGGCGACCGCGAAGGTGGTCAACAGCTCTCCCGACATCGTCATCGACGGTGGCGGCCTGGTCACCCTGGACGGTCAGGGCAAGCACCGCATCCTCTACCTGAACACCTGCGACAAGGCGCAGAAGTGGACGACCTCACACTGTCAGAACCAGGCGCATCCCACGTTGACCCTGCAGGGGCTCACCTTCACCCGCGGCAATTCCACCGGTCAGATGACTGACGGCGGCGGTGGCGGGGCCGTTTTCGTGCGCGGTGGCCAGCTCACCGTCAAGGACAGCGCCTTCACCAACAACCAGTGTGATCCGACCGGACCCGACGTCGCCGGCGGTGCGATCCGGGTGCTCAGCCAATACGAGGGGCGTCCGGTGAGCGTGTCCAACACCACCTTCACCGGAAACCGCTGCTCCAACGGCGGCGCGACCGCGAGTATTGGTGTTTCGTGGAAGATCAGCAACAGCACCTTCACCGACAACAACGCCATCGGGCGAGGCGCCAATCCGGCCCGGTCAGGGACCCCCGGCGGCGGCAACGGCGGCGCGATCTACCTCGACGGCCGCACCATGACCCTGGAACTCGCGAACAGCACCGTGCGGAACAACCAGGCCAACGAGGGCGGCGGCGCAATCTTCTTCGTGTCCAACGACCGCACCGGGCGGGCAACCATCCGCTCATCCAGGCTCAGCAACAACCCGAGCCTCCGCTTCGAGACGAAGGGATATCCAGGGATCTTCCACCTGGGATCGGCCGATCCTCGGATCATCGATTCGACGCTCTCCTGAACGACCGCTGGTCCTGACCCTGACCGCGCCACCCCGAGCTACCGCACGCCGACCCAGCTGACCCACAGCCACTCCACGTGGCGCGATCCGACCGCAACCGTGGCCCGGGCAGGAGTTGTGTTCGGGAGCCCCGGGTAGAGTGCGCCGGGTGCAGAACGAGCCTGATCGCCCGAGCCTCGGGCGGCGCGCCACGATCAGCGATGTGGCCCAGGCCACCGGTGTCTCACGGACGACCGTCTCGTTGGTTCTCGCTGACGCGCCCCGCATCAGTGATGCCACCAAACAGCGGGTGCGCTCGGCGATGGCCGAACTGGGATATGTGTACAACCGCGCGGCGACGGCGGTGCGGCACGGACGGTCCCTGCTGATCGGACTGTTGGTCACCGACATCCGCAATCCGTTCTTCGCCGACCTCACCATGGGCATCGACCGCGCCCTCGGTGCCCGCGGCAGCAACCCCATCCTCGGCTTCTCCTTCGGCAGCCCGGAGCGGGAGTCCCAGATCGCGCTCTCCCTGGTCGAGCAGATGGTGGGCGGGCTCATCCTCCTGCCGACCGGGTCGTCCCGTGCTGAGGGCCTGTCGTGCCTGACCGGTCCGGCCGCGCTTCCGCTGGTTCAGCTTCTCCGCGAGGTGCCCGAGGTTGAGTCCGACTACGTCGGCGTCGACAACGTGGCCTCGGGCCGGATGCTCGGCGAACATCTCGCCAGCCGCGGTGTACAGCGGGCACTGTTCGTCGGCGATGAGCGCACCGCCCAGTACGACGACCGACTGGCCGGGCTGGCCCACGGGCTCACCTCCGGCGACGTGCACCCGGTGGTCGGTGGCCCGCCGGGACTCGCTGCAACCAGCCTGACCGGAGTCGAGGCGGTGGTGACCTACAACGACACCCACCTGCTCTCGGTGCTGCACCTGCTCACCGACGCCGGACGCGATCCGGGACGCGACATCTACACCGCCAGCTTCGACAACACCCCGGTGGCTGCGGATGCGCGCCCGTCGGTCACCTCCGTGGACCACCATGCGGCCCGGATGGCCGATGTCGCCGCTGACCTGCTGGCCAGGCGGATGGACAACCCCGGACTTCCCCGCAAGCACGAGACGGTACCGGGCGAACTGGTCATCCGCGCATCGACCGCCGGCTGAACCTCCTGCAGGCGCCGACAGGTGCGCCACCAGCGGAGGATCAGTGTGTCCAGGGCCTGACGCGCCTCGGCAGCCGCCGTCCGGCGTTCAACGCCTTGTCGGCCTTGGGCATACTCACGGTCAGTCGGCACGGCTTCAGCGCTTCGACAGCGATCACCAGTCGACGAGGCGTCGTTCTCCGGTGAGTTCACGGATGTCGGTGACGTCCTGGACGGTTTCCAAGGTTCCACGGTAGTTGCCGTCGGCGTCGCGCATGGCCAGGTAGCGGATGTGGATGAACTTGCCGTGCAACTGGATCCAGAAGTCGGCCACATCCTGGGTGCCGGCACGGAAGGCATCGATGATCTGTTGGACCTTGTGCACGCTGGATGCCGGGTGGCAGTTCTGAACCTTGCGCCCGATCACCCCGGGGCTGCGGGGGAAAAGGCGCTCGCCATCGCTGTAGAACCGGACCTCATCGTTCTCATCGACAAAGTTCAGGTCGATCTTGAGGGCGTCGAGCAGCAGGCTGATCTGCTCGGCGGTCAGGGCGCCGGTGTTGAGGTGCAGCAGCTCGGGTCGGGGCGCCGAAGCACTCATGCCCTCCACCCGGTCGAGCGACACGAGGGTGCGTTCACCTCCGGTACCGGGCCAGGCCGCCGGAGGGTCGATGTAGGCGTAGCCGATCTCGGCTTCGCCGCGTCTGGCCTCGACCCATTCGCTGGTGGTGAGGTGCTCCATCGCCACCGGAAAGAGGATCTTTTCCTCTTTGGTGATCATGTCTCCCATGGCCTGCGCCAGCGAGTCGCAGGCGATGAGGGTGTC
>JBKEBV010000009.1:0-4881 GCA_047973315.1 Propioniciclava sp. | reverse complement strand
TGCGCCACACCGGCGACGCCTTCATGAAAGCTGTCGTCGAGCGCGCCCACGAATCCAGCGTCCCCACGGTGATCCACCTCGATCACGGCGCTGACCTCGACCAGATGATCTGGGCGGTGCGCACCGGTTTCACCTCCGTGATGCTGGACGGCTCCATGCTTCGGTTCGACGAGAACGTTGACCTGACCCGGAAAGCCTGCGAGATCGCTCATGCCGTTGGCCTGTCGGTCGAAGGAGAGCTGGGAACGATCGGCAGCACCGACACCGAGGCCGAGTACGGCAGCGCGACCATCATCTACACGGTGCCCGAGGACGCAGTGAGGTTCGTCGAGGAAACCGGGGTCGACTCGCTGGCCATCGCGATCGGGACCTCCCACGGCATCTATCCGACGTCGATGAAACCCGAACTCAAGCTGGACCTGCTCGGTGAGATCGCCGCGGCGGTGTCGGTCCCTCTGGTGCTCCACGGCGGATCGAACAACCCCGACGACGAAATCGGCCAGGCTGCCCGGTCGGGCATCAACAAGATCAACATCTCCTCTGACATCAAGGTGGCCTACCACGACGAGATGCGCCGGGTGCTCGCCGACGCCGCAGTGCGGGAGCCGAACACCATCCAGCCGCCGTCGGTGGCAGCTATGAAGCGCACCGCCGAACACAAGATCCGGCTGTTCGGATCCGACCACAAGGCTGCGCTGTACGGAGCATGAATCCGCGTCGGCGCAGGGGAGCCCGATGAATGCAGCGGGGGCGCCGGGCCAGGTGCTGCTCGGGCTCGGCAACAGTGTTGACTGCGAGGTGGTCTGGTCCGAGCCGATCCTCAACGCCCTGATCGCGAGCCACCACATCGGCTCGGACGATCTCGATGCCGCAGCCGCGATCACGACCGAGCGGGACCTGGTCCGCGTTCTGGCTGCTCATCTCCGCGTCGGAGCCGGCGGGGAGCGGAATGTCGCCTCAGCGACAGCGCTGACCGCTTTCGTGGGCAGGCATGAGCACCGATTCTCGCTCGGGGGGTCGAACGTGCGGGCCTCCTTGGTGCTCGACCTGTTCGGCATTCGCTCGACCCTCCACCTGGTGAACGCGAGTGCGACGGTCCGGGAGCTCCTGCCGGCGACGGCGACCTGGGCCGCGAGTGGGAGCTTCGCTGAGGACTTCCCCCACCTGATCGTTCAGTTCCCCGCCGGCGCGCACCTTCGGCTCGCCGACGGCACCGAGGTGGTCTCCCCGCGGGCGAATCGGGTGATTCTGGTTCACGATCCGCCCAACGAGGCCATGGAACTCGCCCCGGACCTCGGCGCATATGTGGCCCGCGCCGACCTTGTCCTGGTGTCGGGCCTCAACGCGATGAAGGACGCCGACCTGCTGGGCCAGCGGCTGACCGATCTGCGGGAGCTGCTCTCCGGCGCCCGCCCGGGTGCGGTGGTGATGTACGAGGACGCCGGCTACCACGTACCAGGGTTCGGTGCGCTCGTGGCCGACGCCCTGGTCGAGGTGATCGACATCCACAGCCTCAATGAGGATGAACTCCAGGCCTGGCTCGGCCGAGCCGTCGACCTCACCGATGGGGCCGCGGTCGCCCGAGCCGTCACCGAGCTTCGCCGGCGGGTCCCCGCCCGGAACACGGTCCTCCACACCCACGCTTGGTCGCTGGTCCGGGGCCCGGATGCGCACGATCTCCGCGCCGCGCTGTCGGGCGGGGTGGCTGCGGCGTCGGCACGTTTCCTGGCCGGAGACGCGGCGACGCGCGCAACCCTCGCCTCCGTGGCGCGCACGCCGCTCCATCCGGTCGGGGCGGCGATGGCGTCAACCCTGGCGGCCATGGCCCCTGATGAGGTGGCCGCCGTCCCGGCGCGCCTGCTGCGGGTCAGTGACCCGACCACCATCGGACTGGGTGACGCGTTCGTGGGTGGATTCATCGCCGACCTCGCCGGTAATCAGAGGGTGCCGTAGCGTTCCTTGGCGGCATTGAGGACCGCCACGTAGCCGCGGCGTTCGACGCGGTCGGCATCGCTGTCGAGGGGAAGCGCGAGCAGTCCGCGTACTTGGTCGATGTGGTCGTACTCCTTGCCGACCATCCACGACCTCAGGCCGTTGACAAGTTCGGCGGCGTACTCACGTCCGTGGCGGATGAGTGCGGCGGTGGTCATCACGACATCGGCGCCGGCCAGCAGGTACTTGACCACGTCCGCCGCAGTGTCGACACCGGTGGATCCGGCCAGGGACGCCCGGGTGTGGTTGCGCAGCGCCGCGATCCAGGTACGGGGGAGCCGTCCTTCGTGAGCGGTCGACAGGTCGAAGGCTGTCACCGGTTCCAGGGTCTCGATGTCGATATCGGGCTGGAGAAACCGGTTGAACAGCACCAACCCGGAAGCTCCGGCGTCGAGCACCTGCAGTGCCGCGTGGCCGGGGGAGCCGAAGGTCGGACTCAGCTTCACCGACACCGGGATGTCGACGGCCGAGGTCACGGCCTGGACGATCTCCAGGTGCTTCTGCAGCACGACGTGGCCGGTGGTGTGCACATTGCCGGGGAGTGCATAGATGTTCAGCTCCAGCGCCGCCGCGCCCGCATCGGCGAGCTCCCGACCGAACTCGACCCACCCGCCCAGGTCGGCACCGTTCAGGCTGGCGATGACCGGCACATCGACGGCCGCGGCCGACCGCTCCAGCAGCGACAGATAGCTGTAGGCGGCGCTCCGGGTGGTGATCGGGGTCGCCGGGAAGTAGTCCAGCGCCTCGGCGAAGCTGTCCTCCTGGGCGTCGAGCATCGCCTGGTCCCGGGCCACCGCTGTCCGCAGCTGCTCCTCGAACAGCGAGTACAGCACGACGGCGGCAGCTCCGCCGTCGGCGAGCCCGCGGACCCCGTCGACGCTCTGGGAGAGCGGGCCTGCGGAGGCGACGACCGGGTGGGCGAGTTCAAGCCCGAGATAGCTGGTGGTCAGATCCATGATCACTCCTGGGCCGCAGCGGCGAAATCGGCGGCACCGCGCATGGCCATCTCCTCGTAGTCACGCCACCGACGTTCCACCTGGGCCTGCCCCAGCTCCAGATAGGACTCCGCCGCTTCCGGGTCGGTATTGGCCAGCATCCGGAACCGCAGCTCGTTCTCGTGGTACTTCCGCAGCGGGATCCGCGGGCGGGGGCTGTCGAGCAGGAACGGGTTCTTGTCGGCCATCCGCAGCACCGGGTTGAACCGCATCAGCGGCCAGTGGCCCGAGTTCACCGCCAGGTACTGCTGGTTGAGGCCCTTGGTCATGTCGATGCCGTGGGCGATGCAGTGGCTGTAGGCCAGGATCAGACTCGGGCCGTCATAGGCCTCGGCCTCCCGGAACGCCTTCAGGGTCTGCTGCGGATCGGCACCCATCGCCACCCGGGCGACATACACATTGCCGTAGGCGATGGCCTGCATGGCGAGGTCCTTGCTGATGGTCTGTTTGCCGCCGGAGGCGAACTTGGCGATGGCGCCCATCGGGGTGGCCTTGGACGCCTGACCGCCGGTGTTGGAGTACACCTCGGTGTCGAGCACCAGGACGTTGACATTGCGGCCCGAGGCGAGCACATGGTCCAGGCCGCCCGAACCGATGTCATAGGCCCAGCCGTCCCCGCCGACGATCCACACTGAGCGCCGCAGCAGGTGGTCGGCCACCGAGCGCAGGTCAGCAGCTTCGGGGCCGTCCATCTGGTCGAGGATCTCCTTGAGCTCGTCGACGCGGGCGCGCTGGTGGGACAGATCTGACTCGTACTGCTGCGGCGAAGTGAGGATCGCCGCCACCAGCGGATCATTGTCGATCCGGCCGGCCAACTCCTCCAGCCGGGTGCGGGCCAGCTGGGTCTGCAGGTCGGCGGCGAGCCGCAACCCCAGACCGAACTCGGCATTGTCCTCGAACAGACTGTTCGACCAGGCCGGGCCGCGCCCGTACTTGTTCCGCGCCCACGGAGTGGTGGGCAGATTCCCGCCGTAGATCGACGAGCACCCCGTCGCGTTGGCGACGGTGGCCCGGCCGCCGAACAGCTGGGTGAGGAGTTTCAGGTAGGGGGTCTCCCCGCAGCCGGTGCAGGCCCCGGAGAACTCGAAGAGCGGCTCGAGGAACTGGGTGCCGCGGACGCTGGCGAAATCGACCCGGCTGCGCCGGTTGACCGGCAGCGACTCGAAGAAGGCGACGTTCGTGCGGGTCGGGTCCCGGTCGGTGACCGGGGCCAGATTGATCGCCTTGCGGGCACCGCCGCCGGGAACCTTGACCGGGCACGCCTCCACGCACAGACCGCAGCCGGTGCAGTCCTCGGCGTACACCTGCAGGGTGTACTTGGCTCCGGGCAGCCCGGCCGCATTGAGCTCGGCGGTCTGGAAAGTGGCCGGAGCACCCTCCAACGCCGTGTCGGGGTAGTACTTCGCGCGCAGCACGGCGTGCGGGCAGACGAAGGCGCAATTGCCGCACTGGATGCAGGACTCCTCATCCCACACCGCCACGATGTCGGAGATGTTCCGCTTCTCGTACCGCGTCGTCCCGGACGGGTAGGTGCCGTCCACGGGCAGCGCCGACACCGGTAGTGCATCGCCCTCGTCGAGGAGCATGCGGGCGGTGACCTCGCGCACGAACTCCGGGGCATCGGCCGGGACGGGCGCGATCCGGGCATGGCCCGCTGCCGCGGCGTCGGGCACATCCACCCGGTGGAGATGGGCGAGGGCGGCGTCGACGGCGGTGTGATTCTTGGCCACCACGTCGGGCCCCCGACGCCCGTAAGTCTTCTCGATCGACGCCTTGACTGCAGCGATCGCCTCCTCGGGCGGCATCACCTTGCTGATGGCGAAGAAGCATGTCTGGAGCACCGTGTTGGTGCGGTTCCCCATGCCCGCGCTGCGGGCGACAGCGTTGGCGTCGA
>JBKEBV010000004.1:0-32721 GCA_047973315.1 Propioniciclava sp. | reverse complement strand
TCGCACAGGGAAACGCCCCCGCGGCGAGGACGCGTGGCCCCAGTATCGCGCATTCGGCCCGCCTGTGAACCCCCCAGGTGGACCGATCTGATCCGAGTGGTGGACCTCACCCACCCCCGTGCCTCTACCATCCGACCCAGGAGGTAGTGATGCCCGAGACGAGAACCGCCGACCCGCGTCTGCATCTTGCCGACGCCTTCACGTCATTCCAGATCCCAGCCTCGGACCGGGGAGAACGCGTGGCTCACGGCAAGAAGCTGCGCATCGCCGTCCCCCACGATCTTCTGGGCGTCTGGAAGGCGACGAAGGACCGTCCCGATGTCGTCGATGTCATCGAGCAGTCCCATGAAGGACGCCTCACCTGGCTGCTCGGGGTGCGGACGGCGCGCATGGCAGCGTCGCCGTTCGGCGTCCTCCGGGGGACGGCCAACCTGATGGCCTGGGATGTCGCCCATCTGGCGGCGACCGGCGTTCAGACCACCGCCTGCGGCGACGCCCATATCGGGAACATCGGTTTCTACCGTTCCCCCGAAGGCGCCCTGGTCATCGATCTCAACGACTTCGACGAGGCCCATACCGGAGCCTGGGAATGGGATCTGCGTCGGCTCACCGCCTCGATCTGGGTCCTCGGCCGGGACCACGGGGCGTCCGAGGACGACTGTCATCGCGCGGTCCACGCCTGCGTCTCGGCCTACCGCGACGAGGTCAGTTTTCTCTCCAAGCAGCCGTTGCTCTGGCGGGCCTACAACCATCTCGATACCGACCTTCTCCACGAGACGGTCACAGAGAAGTCCTTGCGCGAGGAGATCCGGCGAGCCGCGAAGGCCGCCCGTCGCCGGACCAGCGACCGGCACCTCCCCAAACTGACCGGGGGCGGCGACTCGCTGCGGATCGTCGACGATCCCCCACTGATCGCCCGCCCCGACAAGCGTCAGCGCACAGCCCTGGTCGAGGGTCTCGACGCCTACCTCGCCACCTTGGCGCCGCAGTGGCGCCGCATCGTCGGCGGCTACACGCTGGTCGATGTCGCCCACAAGGTGGTCGGCGTGGGTTCGGTGGGAATGCGCGCCTGGGTGGCACTGCTGATCGGATCCCGGCCCGACGATGTTCTGTTCCTGCAGCTGAAGGAGGCGCGCCGGTCGGTGCTGGCTCCGTATGTGCACGGGGACCGGGTCTGGCACGACCACCAGGGACAGCGGGTCGTGGAGTACCAGCAGCAGCTCCAGACCGTCTCCGATCCGCTCCTCGGCTGGACCACGGTCGATGATCACCAGTACTACGTCCGCCAGTTCCGCAACATGAAGGGCGGGGTGCCGCTGGACGCCATGTCGCCCGAAGCGCTGGTCGACTATTCCGGTATCGCCGGCCACCTGCTCGCCAAGGGCCACGCCCGCACCTCCGGCGCCTCGGTGATCTCGGGCTATCTGGGCAAGTCGGACGCGGTGGCTGACGCCTTCGCCGCGTTCGCCCGCTGCTATGCCGATCAGATGGAGGCTGACCACCACAAGCTCGTGCGCGCGGTGAGGAATGGACGGCTTCCGGTCGAGCACGGGGTGTGACGGCCCGCGATCGGTCCGTGCGCGGAGCCGGTCAGTCCTCCTGCCGGGAGAACGCTGTGGCTGCGCTGACCAGATCCGGGTGCGGTCGGACCCCGGTGTAGAGGACGAACTGTTCCAGCGCCTGGAGGCTGAGCACCTCACCGCCGGTGATGACCGTGGCGCCGCGCGCGTGGCCCAGCCGCACGAAGGGGGTCTGCGACGGATGCGCCACCACGTCGAAGTAGACCCGGGTCTCGGCCAGCGTCTCCGCCGGCACCGGCAGGTCATCGACCTCGCCGCCGGTCATGCCGATCGGCGTGGCATTGACCACCGTGTGCGGCAGCAGACCGTCAGCCCCGGACACCCAGCGGGCGCCGTACCTCGCGGCAAGCGCACGCCCGGTGGACTCATTGCGCGCCACCACGGTGAGGTCGCCGTAGCCGTTGTTGTGCAGGGCGGCGACGACTGCCTTCGCCATCCCGCCGGATCCGACGACCGCCACCGACCGATCGGTGGGGACGCCGGAGGTCCGCAGCAGGACCTCGACGGCGGTGTAGTCGGTGTTGTGGGCAACCAGGTGATGGTCGGTATTGACGATGGTGTTGGCCGAAGTGATGGCGTCCGCCGAGTTGGAGACCTCGTCCACCAGCGCGAGGACGTCCTCCTTCCAGGGCATGGAGACCGCACAGCCACGGATGCCGAGTCCGCGCACCCCGGCGATCGCCTGGCCGATATCGGTGGTGGTGAACGCCTTGTAGACGAAGTCCAGCCCCAGGGCGTCGTAGAGGTAGTTGTGGAAGCGCGTCCCGGTGTTGCCCGGGCGGGCAGCCAGCGAGATGCACAGGCGGGTGTCCTTGGTCAGGTCCGAGGCGATGGTGCGCATGCTCCGAGCCTACGGAACCGTCGACCGGGCTGTGCTCACCAGGACGTCGTCCGCGTCGAGGGGTGCGAAGTCGTTGACGCCCCGGGCGAAGAGCCGAACCCTCGCGATGATCGACGGAGACATCCCCGGACTTCCCAACTTGTAACTACATGTTGTAGGCTCGGGCAGGTTCCCGGGGGCTCGAACCGGAACTCCCGGACCACCGACACAGCTGTCCGAGAGGAAACTCCGTGCCCGAATTTGCGACCCCGCCGATCTCGCCGATGGCCATCGCCTTCGATGCCACCCAGCTCACGCTCACCCCTGAGGGCCCGACGCTGACCCGCCGCATGTCCGACCTGGAGGGGCTCTTCCTCGATGCCGACGCGTGGGCGGCCTCCGCCCAGGGCGACAACCCCGTCGTGTACACGGTGACAAGCTCACCGGTGCCCGAGATCGATCGGGAACTCCCGCAGTCGATCACCGCGATCCTGCCCGGGACCACCGGTGGCGAACTGTGGATGACCAAGGGCCACCAGCATCCGAACCATCAGGGGGAGATCTACCTCGCACTCACCGGCGTCGGCGGCCTGCTGATGTTCGACGGCACCGATCACGCCTGGCTGGACATGAAGCCGGGGACGATCGGCTACATCCCCCCGGGCTGGGCGCACCGCTCGGTCAACACCGGCAGCGAGCCGTACGCCTTCTTGGCTGTCTATCCCGGTGGCGCCGGCCACGACTACGGGTGGGTGCTCGAGCACGGCATGGGCCGGCGCGCCTACGCCACCGATGACGGCTTCGAACTGCGGCCGTACGGAAACTGATCATGATCATCTCCCACGACCTCGGCACCACGGGCAACAAAGCGTCCCTCCACACCGACGCCGGGGCCCTGGTCACCAGCGTCACCGTCGGCTATCCGGTCACCTTCGCCGCCGGCGGCGTCGCCGAGCAGAATCCCCGCGACTGGTGGAACGCCGTCGTCGAGGCGACCCGCACTCTGATGGCCACCTCCGGCGTGGCCCGGGAAGCCGTCAGCGGTCTGGTGGTCAGCGGCCAGATGATGGGGGCCGTCCTGCTTGACGGTGCCGGCGAACCCGTGCGCCCGGCGATCATCTGGGCCGACACCCGCGCGGGCAAGCAGGAGCGCGAGCTCGCCGACGCCCTGGGGGAGGAGCGCGCCTACCGGTTGCTCGGCCACCGGCTGAACCCGACCTACTCGGTCGAGAAGATCATGTGGGTCCGCGACAACGAGCCCGACGTCTTCGCCCGGGTCCGACACTTCTGCGTCGCCAAGGACTATGTGGTCCTCCAGCTCACCGGCAAGCTGTACACCGACCGCTCCGACGCCTCCGGCACCAACGGCTACGACCAGACCGCCGGCACCTGGTCGGCTGACGTTCTTGATGCCGCCCGGCTCGACCCGGCGATCTTCCCCGAGATCGTCGACTCGGTGACCGTCGTCGGCAGCCTGCTCCCTGAGGCCGCCGAAGCCCTGGGGCTGACCACGGCGACCAGGGTCGTCATGGGCGGCGGCGACGGACCTATTGCTGCGGTCGGCTCGGGCATCGTCGCTCCCTCCGACGGCGCCTACGTGTGCCTGGGAACGTCATCGTGGATCTCCTTCGTCACTGACGAGCCGCTCCTCGACCCGCAGATGCGAACCTTCACGTTCAACAATGTCGTCCCGGGCACCTTCGTCCCGACCGCGACCATGCAGGCCGGGGGCGCCTCGATCGGTTGGATCACCGAAGCCCTGTCCCCCGATCCGGCCCATCCGGAGACGGGCCGGCTGATCAGCGAGGCCGCCGGCGATCTTGACACCGAGGACCTGTTCTTCCTGCCCTACCTGCTCGGCGAACGCTCCCCGTACTGGGATCCGCACGCCCGCGGCGCCTTCGTCGGCATCTCCCGGTATCACACCCGGGCCCACCTGACCCGCGCAGTGCTGGAGGGGGTCGCCTACAACCTGGGCATCTGCATCACCGCCTACCGCGAGGCCGGCGCAACGATCGACCGCATCGACGCCGTCGGCGGGGCCGCGAAGAGCGACGACTTCCTGCGACTGCTGGCCGATGTCTGGGGCGTGCCGGTGCGCCGCCGGAGTGTCGACGAGGAGGCCAACAGCCTCGGTGCCGCCGTCACCGGTGCCGCCGGGCTCGGCCTGGCCGACTTCTCGGCCGCCCGGACCTTGTCCGAGGTGACCGCCGAGTTCACCCCCGACGCCGGACGTCACGCGGTCCACGCTGCCCGTGCCCAGCGCTTCGCGGATGCCTACACCGCGCTCGCCGGCTGGTTCGCGGGAGCCTCGGCATGAGTGTGGTTCTGGTCACCAGCCGGTCGTTCAGCGGCGGCGACATCGATCTGATCGGCCGACTCGAGGCAGCCGGGCACACGGTGGTGCGCGGGCCCGCCCACCACGATCTCGCTGAGCTGACCGACCTCCTCCCCACGGCCGAGGCATGGATCGCTGGCACCGGCCCGGTGACCGCGGCCCACCTGGACGCCGCGCCGGGCCTGCAGGTGGTCGCCCGGTACGGCGTCGGAACCGACGCCGTCGACGTGGCGGCCGCCCAGTCCCGCGGCATCGTGGTGACCAATACCCCGGGAGCGAATGCCGACGCGGTGGCCGATCTCGCCGTCGGGCTGATGCTCGGCTCGTTGCGTCATCTCGTCGACGGGGATCGTCGCGTCCGGGTCGGTGACTGGTCGGTGCGCCGCGGTCGGGAACTGGGCGCAGCGACGGTCGGCATCGTCGGCTTCGGACGGATCGGCCAGGGCGTCGGCCGCCGGGTCGCCGGTTTCGGCGCGACCATTCTCGCCCACGATCCCTTCCTGACCCCTGAGCTGGCCGCGGCAGCCGCGGTGGCGGCGGCGGAACTGGACGAGGTGTTCGAGCGCAGCGACATCATCACCCTGCACGCGCCGGGCGGTCAGCAGGTGGTCGACGCCCGCCGACTAGGGCTGATGCGCCCCGGAGGGCTCGTCGTCAACACCGCGCGCGCCGACCTGGTGGATGAGGCGGCCGTCGCCGCGTCCCTGACGGCCGGCCATCTCGGCGGATATGCGACCGATGTCCTGGCCGGCGACACCGCCGCCCAGGACAGCCCACTGCTGGCCGCGCACCTCGCCGACCGGGTCATCCTGACGCCCCACCTGGGGGCCCAGACCACCCAGGCCGTCGACAACATGGGCTCGATGGCTGTCGCCAACGCGCTCGCCGTGCTGGCGGGCGAGCAGCCACCCAACCCTGTCACCCCCTGACCCCGATCACCTGTCAGCGTCGCACTGCGCGACCGAACTTCTTCCCGGAGGGACCACATGACCCAGACCACAGCAGCCGCGAAAGCCGTCGAGAGGACCCGCGAAGTCGGGGTTCTCGCCGTGCTGCGCGCGCCCGACGCCGACACCGCGGCCTCAGCGATCGACGCGCTCGTCCGCGGCGGAATCGCCGGCATCGAGGTGACCTTCTCCACGCCGGGTGCGCCCGAGGTGATCGCAGCGGCCCTGAGCCGTCACGGGGACGGCGTCCACGTCGGCGCCGGCACCGTGCTGACCCCCGAACAGGCCCGTGCGGCGGTGGAGGCCGGCGCGTCCTACCTGGTGAGCCCGGGCACGGTTCCCGACCTCACCCGGGCGATGCAGGCCACCGGTGCCGCCGTGATGGGCGGCGCGCTCACCCCCTCGGAGGTGATGGTGGCCGCCGGTCTGGGGATCGACGTGGTCAAGGTCTTCCCCGCCTCGCTGGGCGGCCCGGGCTACCTGTCGGCCCTGCGCGCGCCGTTCCCGCACATCCCGTTCATGCCGACCGGCGGGGTGAACCCGGACAATGTCGCCGCCTGGTACGCCGCCGGGGCGGTCGCGGTGGGCGCGGGCGGGGACCTGGTCCCCGGCTCGGCGCTGAAGTCTGGCGACTGGGCGGAGATTGAGCGGCGTGCCCGGCTCTTCGCCGCTGCGCTGGCAGATGTGAGGAACGCCTGAGATGGCCGACGACTACATGGGATTCGTAGGGGTCAGCACCGGCACGTCCTCCATCATGAAGGTGTTCCCGCTGTGGGCCGACATCCTCGGCCTGCCCACCCGGACGCTGGTCGGCCACGATCTGCCGATGGACGCCGCCCCGGACGTCTATGTCGACATGATCGAGACCATTCGCGACGATCCGCATCATCGTGGCGCCCTCATCACCACCCACAAGATGAACGTGTACGCCGCAGCCTCGCAGCTGTTCGACGAACTCGACCCGTTCGCGGTTTCCTGCACCGAGATCTCCAGCGTCTCCAAGCGGGGTGAGCGTCTGATCGGCCAGGCCAGGGATCCGATCACCGTCGACCTGGCCCTGCAGGACTTCCTGCCCGAGGACTACTTTGCGCGCACCGGCGCCGAGGTGGTCATCCTCGGAGCCGGCGGATCGGGCACCGCGCTGACCTGGGCCCTCGCCGAGCGTGCCGACCAGCCCTCCCGGATCACCGTCACCGCCCGGCGGCAGGCCAGCCTCGACCACTTGCGGAGCGTCCACGAGGCCAAGGGAACCCCGGCGGACTTCCTCACCCTGGCGCTGGCCGAGACCACCGAGGCCAACACCGCGGTCGTGAACGCCGCCAAGCCCGGGTCGCTCATCGTCAACGCGACCGGGCTGGGCAAGGACCGGCCGGGCTCCCCCCTGGGCGAGGATGTCGCCTTCCCGGCCGATGCCGTCACCTGGGAGTTCAACTACCGCGGCAGCCTCGAGTTCATGCACCAGGCAGGCGCCCAGGCGACCGAGAAGAACCTCACCGTCGTCGACGGGTGGCGGTACTTCATCCACGGCTGGTCGCAGGTTGTCGCCGACGTCTTCGACCTCACCCTGACCCCGGCCATCGTCGACGACCTCGCGGCCGCGGCCGAGACCGTGCGCTGAGGCTCAGCTGGCCGAGGTGGATGGATCGGCACGGCCTGACCGGTGAGGTGAACCGGACCGAGGGGGCCCCGGTGGCTTGGCCACGAAGGTCGGGTACCGCGCCGCGAGCGGAGCGAGCGACACCGTCATGGTGGACAGGTTGCGACCACTCCGAGGCCACCCGCGCCCGGGGCGACCTGTGTCCACTTGGTGCGAGGGGCGACCGAACACCAGAACGGGGCCCCCGTCCGACGACAGGGGCCCCGCCCGGGGTGGTGAGTCACCTCACCGGTGATGGGTCACTCGTAGAGCACCGCGGCGATATCGGGATCGTCGATGTTCGTCGAGTCGTACCAGTAGGAGCCGGTGTCGTAGAAGCTCTCGACCTCCTTGCCGGTAGCGACGTCGTAGGCGGACTGCACCACCGACTTGCCGATGCCGATCGGGTCCTGGGTGATGGCGCCGGCCATCGTGCCGTCCTTGATCGCGTTGACCTGGGCAGCGCCGGAGTCGAAGCCGACGATCTTGATCTTGCCCTTCTCCAGGCCGAGCTCGTTGGCGGCGTTCACCACGCCGATGGCCGAGCCCTCATTGGTGCCGTAGATGCCCGCGAGATCGGGATGGGCGGCGATCATGGCCTTGGCGATGTCTGCCGACTTGAGGTGGTCACCGTCGCCGTACTGGATGTCGACGATCTCGATGTCGGGGTAGTCGGCCTCAATCTTCTGGACGAAGCCGTCCCGGCGCTCGACGCCGGTCGAGTTGATCTGGCTGTGACCGACGATGGCGACCTTGCCCTTGCCGCCGATCAGCTCAGCCATGTGTTCGGCGGCGATACCACCGGCCACGATGCTGTCGGTCGCCGACAGTGCCGAGGCGTACTCGCTGTCGCAGGGAGCATCGAACTCGACGATCGGGATGCCCTTCTCCTCAGCCTGCTGGTACAGCGGGATGCAGGCCTCCGGATCGAGGGCGGCGTAGCCGATGGCGGCCGGGGCCTTGTCGATAGCGGTCTGCAGCATCTGCAGCTGCGCATCAACCTCGGTCTCGGATGCCGGCCCCTCGAAGGTGACGGTGACGCCCAGCTCGGCAGCCTTCTCCTCAGCGCCCTGCTTCACCGCCTGCCAGAACTGGTGCTGGAAGCCCTTCGACACCAGCGCGATGTACATGTCGCCGTCGCCCCCGGCGGGAGCCGACGAACTCGTGGTACCGGTCGTGCCATTCGAGCACGCGGCCAGGGACAGTGCGGCGACTGCCGCAATCGCGGCCGCAGCCTTCTTACCTAGTTTCATGAGACTCCAATGTTTCTGTGCTGCCGACCAGTGTCGGTTCTGGTGGAACTTACCTGTCGTGCCGACGGACCGCGGCCCGCCTCACCCCCCAAGGGGGAGCGCCCGGTGGTGGCACACCCGCCGGAAGCCTGTGTTGAGAGCGTCAACTCGACGTCCTGTTCCGCAGCGAGTCGAAGAAGACGGCGATGAGGATGACGATGCCGACCACGACGGTCTGCCACTCGGTCTGAATGCTCATGATCCGCAGGCCGTTGATGAGCACGCTCATGATGAGCGCACCGATGACGGTTCCCACGATCGAGCCGCGCCCGCCCAGCAGCGAGGTGCCGCCGATGATGACCGCAGCGATGGCCTGCAGCTCGTAGCCGCTCCCCAGCTGCGGCTGGGCGGAGTCGAGCCGAGCGGCGAGCACCACACCGGCCAGACCGGTGAACAGTCCGGCGAACATGTAGATCGCGATCTTCCAGCGGCGCGTGTTCACACCGGACAGCCGCGCGGCCTCCTCGTTGGATCCGATGGCGAAGTCGTAGCGGCCGAGCAGGGACTTGTTGAGCACCAGGAAGGCGACGACGCCGGCCCCGACGGTGATGAGCACCGCATTCGGCAACCCCGGGATGATGGTGCCGAGGGCCAACTGCTTGAACGTGGGTGCCGAGCCGGAGAAGTAGATCGGCTTCACCCCGGACACCACCAGGGCCAGGCCCTGGGCGATCATCATCATCGCCAGCGTGGCGATGAACGGTGGGAGCCGCAGGAAGGTGATGTTCATCCCGTTGATCCAGCCCATCAGCACGCCGGTGCCGATCCCGCCGAGCACCCCGGCCCACATCGGCAGCCCCCAGTTGGTGATGAAGACACCCGTCATCACCGCGCACAGGGTCATGCCGGTACCGATTGACAGGTCGATCCCGCCGGTGATGATCACGAAGGTCGTTCCCAGGGCCAGGATGCCGATGACGGCGGTAGCGAGCAGAATGCTGGAGATATTGCTCCAGGTGAGGAAGTTGTTGCCGAAGATCGAGAAGAAGATCAGCAGGACGATCAGCGTCCCGAAGGCAAGTCCTTGCTGAAGCTGCCGCTTCAGGGCTTCGCTGACACCCGAGGCCGGCGCGGCGGTGTTCTGCGGTTCGGTGTCGGTGGGCTGAGCAGTGCTCATGCGTGGTCCTCCCCATGCGCTGCAAGCTGCATGATGTTCTCTTGGCTGGCGTTCTCGTTGGCGAGCAGTCCCTTGACCTCTCCGTTGGCCATCACGACGATGCGATGGGCGATACGGAGGATCTCGGGCAACTCCGACGAGATGACGATGATGGACTTGCCGGAATCTGCCAGCTGCTGCATCAGCCGGTAGATCTCTTCCTTCGCGCCGACGTCGATGCCCCGCGTCGGCTCGTCGAAGATCAGAACGTCGCAGTCCCGGAGCAACCACCGGGCGATGACGACCTTCTGCTGGTTCCCTCCGGAAAGGAGCTTCACGATCTGGTTGATCGAGGGCGTCTTGATCCGCAGCGAATCGACGTACTCGCTGGTCCGGGTGCGGGTCTCTCCCACCCGCATCCAGCCGATCATCGAGGCGTACTTGTCCAGCGAGGCGAGGATCGTGTTGAAGGTGACATCCTGTTCGAGCATCAGCCCCAACAGTTTCCGGTCCTCGCTGAGGTAGCCGATCCCCAGCTTCACCGCGTCGGTGGGGTTGTGGATCCGCGCCGGACGCCCGGCGACAGTGATCTCACCCGACTGCCGCGGATCGGCGCCGATGATCGCGCGGGCCGTCTCGGTGCGGCCGGCACCCATCAGCCCAGCGAAACCGAGGATCTCCCCCTTGCGCAGCTCGAAGCCGACATCGCGCAGCAGTGGCGCCGTGCTGAGGTGCTCCACCGACAGCACCACCGGCTCGTCACTGAAGTCGCGGGCCGCGGGTCGGACACCCTCGTCGATGTGCCGACCGACCATCATCTCGATGATCGCCGGGATGGACACATCGGCCTTCTCGACGGTGCCGATGTACTGCCCGTCGCGCAGCACGGTCACCCGGTCGGCGAGCCGCTTGAGCTCGTCCATGCGGTGGGAGATGTAGACGAGGCCGGTGCCGTTGGCCCGGAGCCGTTCGATCTGGGCGAAGAGCACCTCCACCTCGGTGTCGGTCAGCGCCGAGGTCGGCTCGTCCATGATCAGGACCCGCGCATTGAACGACAGCGCCTTGGCGATCTCAACCATCTGCTGGCTGCCGACGGTGAGTTCGCCGACCAGCTGACGCGGGTCGAGGTCGATCTCCAGGCTGTCCAGCAGCTCGCCGGCCTGCCGGTTGAGCGTCGCCTCATCGAGCAGACCCATGGTGCGCGGCTCACGTCCGATGTAGATGTTCTGCGCCACGGTGAGATCGTTCATCAGGTTCATCTCCTGATGAATGATCGAGATGCCGACCTCCTGGGCCTGACGCGGGCTGGTCAGTTCGGCCGTCCTGCCCTCGAACTCGATCGTCCCGGCATCGCGGGTGTAGATGCCCGACAGGATCTTCATCAGCGTCGATTTGCCTGCGCCGTTCTCGCCCACCAGGACGAGAACCTCCCCCGCATACACGGTGAGATGCACATCCTGCAACGCCTGGACTCCCGGGAATCCCTTGCTGATCCCCTCCATCTTGAGGATTGGCTCTGCCACTCGGTCACCTGCTTCGTCGAAGGTCATCCCTGATCACTGCCGCGGTCCGGCGAGTGTTCGTCGTCGTGGACACCGGCTTGGTGCCCAACTTGTATCTGAATGTATCTAACCAGAACCTGTTTCGCTACACCTGTAATAACATCTTGATCACGAACTGGCTGCCACCCCGGCCGGACCACACCACAGCTCGCAAGGACCGCGGGCGGACGGAGGACCCTCATGCTGATCGGCGCACATGCTCTCGTTTTCACCGGAACGTTCGACGAGCCCGGACTGGCCCGCGCCGTCGAGGGGACCGCGCGGGCGGGGTTCGACCTGATCGAGGTTCCCCTGATGAACCCCGACGCCTTCGACGCCGACCTCGCCCGCCGGATGATCGACGATGCCGGCCTGTCGGTCACCGCCTCCCTCGGGCTGACCCCGGCCACTGACCTGTCCAGTGAGGACCCTGCCGTGGTCGCCGCCGGGGAGCAGATGTTGGAGAAATGCCTCGATCTCGTCGCCACCATGGGCGGTGACGTGCTCTGCGGCGTCATCTATTCCGCCATGGGCAAGTACCTCCAACCCGCCACTGCGAAGGGCATCGCCAACAGTCAGGCGGCCCTGGCCCGACTGTCGACCAAGGCCGCCGAGCGCGGCATCCGCTTGTCATTGGAGGTGGTGAACCGGTACGAGACCAACGTGTTCAACACCGGACGTGCCGGGCTCGCCTTCCTCGACGCGGTCGGCTCGCCGAACGTCTCCCTGCACCTGGACACCTACCACATGAACATCGAGGAGTCGGACATGACCCAGCCCGTCCTCGACGCCGGGGATCGGCTCGGCTACGTCCACATCGGCGAGAGCCATCGCGGGTACCTGGGAACGGGCAGCGTCGACTTCGCCAGCTTCTTCCGCGCCCTCGACCGTCTCGGCTACGACGGCCCGGTGGTCTTCGAGTCGTTCAGCTCGGCCGTGGTGAGCGCCGAGTTGAGCAACACTCTGGGAGTCTGGCGCAACCTGTGGCAGGACTCCGATGACCTGGCCGCCCACGCGAACCGGTTCATCCGCGACATCGTCCACGCGGTGGGCACCATCCGGATGCACTGACCTCCCTCGGCTCATGGTTCCCGCCACACCCGCCGCGCCCCTATCCTGTCGTGACAGGATGCTGACCGTCGACGGAGATGAGGAGCCCATGGAGCACCAGAACCGGACCGGCGTCGTCGTCGTCGGGAGCGTGTCAGCCGACCTCACCACCTTCTCCCAGCGGCTACCGGCACCAGGGGAGACGATCCTCGGCGACGATTTCACCCTGGTGCTCGGCGGCAAGGGGGCCAACCAGGCGGTGGCGGCCGGCAGAGCCGGCGCCGCGGTCAGCTTTGTCGCCTGCGTGGGGACGGATCTGTTCGCCGATCTGATCGTCACCGGCCTGACCGGGGCCGGGGTGGACATCACCCACCTGCGCACGGTGGCGGGCCCCTCCGGCATCGCGCACATCCGGGTGGACGCCTCCGCCCAGAACGACATCGTCGTGGTGCCACTGGCCAACTCCCAGCTGAGTGCGGAGCAGATCGACGCCGCGCTCACCGCGCTGGCCCCCCGCTGCTCGGTACTGCTGACCCAGCTGGAGATCCCGCTCGCCTTGTCGGCGCACGCCATCCGCACCGCCCACCGGCACCAGATGACGGTGATCCTCGACCCGGCACCAGCGGCCGCCCTTCCCGAAGACCTGTGGGCCGCGATCGACATCGTCACCCCCAACGAGACCGAGGCCTCGCTGCTCACCGGGATCGAGGTCACCGATGTCGCCTCGGCCGAAGCGGCGGCCGGCTGGTTCCTCGGCCGCGGCGTGCGGGCGGCGATCATCACCCTCGCTGGCGCCGGCGCGCTGGTGACCACCGCGCAGGGCAGCGAGCTGGTTCCCGCCTTCCCGGTCACCCCGGTCGACACCACTGCGGCCGGGGACGCCTTCTCCGGCTACCTGGGCAGCGCGCTCGCCTCCGGGCTGGATCTCGCCGCCGGGGTCCGTCTGGCCAGTGCCGCCGGAGCCATCGCCGTCACCGAACGAGGTGCGTCGCCCAGCCTGCCGTCGCGGAGCGCCGTGGACGCTTTTCTGGACCGCCGAGCCTCCCCATGAGCCCGCGCACCGGGCACCGCTCCCGACTGCGGGGGCGGACCGACCAGATCGACCGGTCCTCGTCGGCGCCGATGTATGCGCAACTGCGCTCGGTGATCCTCGACGCCATCGACGACGGTGACCTGCATCCGGGGGACATCCTGCCCGGCGAACACCGATTGTGCGATCAGTACGGTGTCTCGCGAACCGTGGTGCGGCAGGCGCTGGCCGAACTGGAGCATGAGGGGGTGATCGAGCGGGTGAAGGGCAAGGGCAGCTTCGTGGCCCGCCCGAAGACCTCGGAGTCGTTCGCCCACACCATGCAAGGCCTGTTCGAGAACGTCGAGAGTCGCGGAGGAAAGGTCCGTAGCGATGTGCTGCAGTTCGGCATCGTCCCCACCGAGCCTGATATCGCCGACATCCTCGAGGTGGAACCGTTCTCGGGGGTGACGGTGCTGGTGCGTCGCCGGTTCGTCGACAACGAGCCCTGGGCGCTGTCGACCACGTGGATGCCGCCGCGGATCGGGGCGCTCGTCGACGCCGACGCGCTCACGGAGGGGTCGTTGTACGCCCAATTGCGCGCTTCCGGGATTGTTGCCATCCGGGGTCTCCGGTCAGCGGAGGCCGTGGTCGCCGACCGTGATATCGCCGAAACGCTGGGAATCGAGGAGGGCGCACCGCTGATGCGGCTGCGGAGCGTGCTCCGCGACGCCGATGACGCCGTCATCGAGTATTTCGACGCCTTCCATCTGGGTGACCGGTCCCGGTTCGAGTTCGAGGTCGGCCTCGATCTGCCGGGGCTGTCGGTGCTGCATGTCGCCGATGCCGACGACACTCCTGCCCAGAGCTCATGGTGATCGCCGCGGGCGCTGCGAAGAATCAGCACCGAGCTGTACGGAAGGCTCTGAGTGAATCGCTCCCCGCTCCCCATCCGGACCGTCGCCCGGATGAGCTGGTCGGGGCCCGGCGCCGGGAATCTCTGGCCTTCCGCTGTGGTGCAAGAAGGTGCGCAGGATTGGCCTGCCGGCCACCGGGGTCGCGGTCCGGGTCAGGGCGCGAGCCGGTCCCGCACCCAGTGCTGGCCGTCAGCCCGGTAGCGGATCCGGTCATGCAGCCGGGAGGGCCGCCCCTGCCAGAACTCCCAGACCTCGGGGGCGAGCCGGTAGCCGCCCCACCCCGGCGGACGGCCCGGATCGGTCCCGTGTTCGGAGGCGGCCGCGTCCGCCGCATCCTCCAGCACCTCCCGGCTGGCGATGACCGCCGACTGCGACGAGGCCCAGGCGCCGAGGCGGCTGCCGAGCGGTCGCGAGGCGAAGTAGGCGTCGGACTCCTCCGGTGACACCCGGGCCACGGGGCCCTCGACCCGCACCTGACGTTCCAGCGGCGCCCAGAAGAACAGCAGCGCCGCCCACGGGTTCGTCTCCAGCTCGCGGCCCTTGCGCGAGGTGTCATGGGTGAACCAGACCAGACCGTCGGAGCCGTAGCCCTTCAGCAGGATGGTCCGTGCCGACGGACGACCGTGGACGTCAGCGGTCGCCACGGTCATCGCGTTGGGCTCGAACCCACCGACGGCAGCCGCCTCGGCGAACCAGCGTTCGAACAGCTCAAGGGGCACCTCGGGGGCGTCCCGCTCGGTCAGTTCGTGCGCGTCGTAGCTCCGCCGCATCCCGGCAATGTCCATGCGCCGAGCCTACGACGCCGGACGCCGTCGGCCCGGAGATTCTTCGCGGAAACGGCTGACCGCAACGCCGGAACCGGCGATGGTCGGTGTCGGAGCCGGGTGCGATACTGATTTCTATGCCGAACCTCGCCCCTGATCTCCGCCAGCAGGGCGGCAAGGGTGCCAACCTGGTGCGTCTGGAACAGGCCGGTCTCCCGGTCCCCACGTTCGTGATCCTCGACACCGACGAGTACCGCTCGTTCGTGTCCGACGCCGGGCTCGGCCCGGTCATCTCCGCAGCGCTCGACCAGGAGCCGGCCCCCGCCTCGGAACGGATCCGCGCCGCCTTCGCCGCCGCCAGCCTGACCGATGATCAGACCGATCGGCTGCTGCGGCTGATCGCTCCCTTCGCCACCACCGCAGTAGCGGTCCGCTCCTCGGCCACCGCCGAGGACCTGCCCGGGTACTCCTTCGCCGGCCAGCAGGACACCTTCCTGGACGTCCGGGGAACCGAGGCCGTCCTCGCCGCCGTCGTCGAATGCTGGTCATCACTGTGGACCGAGCGTGCGATCAGCTACCGGCAGCGCAACGAGATCCCGCAGGACGATGTCGCGCTGGCCGTCGTCGTCCAGGAACTCGTCCCCGCCGACGCCTCTGGGGTCATGTTCACCGCCAACCCGCGCACCGGACGGCGCGACGAGATCGTGGTCGACGCCGTGCTCGGGCTCGGCGAAGCGCTCGTCTCCGGGCAGGTGACCCCGGACAGCTTCACCCTCGACAGCACCACCGGCGCCATCGGCAACAGCGCTCTGGCCGGCCCGACCCCGGCGGTGTCAGAGACCCAGCTGCGTCAGCTGGCGAGGCTGGGCGCGAGGATCCAGAACCTCTACGGCGAGCCGATGGACATCGAGTGGGCCCGGGTCGGGGACGAGCTCAGCATCCTTCAGGCCCGGCCGGTCACCAGCCTGTACCCGCTTCCCGACCTGCCGGGACCTCCCTCCCCGGAGCCGGAGGCCTGGTTCAGTTTCGGCGCCTTCCAAGGCATGCTCGAGCCGGTGACGCCCCTGGGGCAGGACATGCTCCGGATCCTGATGTGTGGTACCGCCCAGCTGGCGAATGCCGAGGTGGACTGGCGCACCAACCGGTTCGTCGCCGTCGCCGGAGAACGCGTCTGGATCCGGGTCGACGGCCTCGCCCGGACCCGGATGACCCGGGCCGTTCTGACGCGGCTGCTCCCGCTGGCCGAACCCACCACGGCCGCGCTGCTGGACGAACTGCTCACCGAACCGGGCTTCGCCGTCACCCGGGCGGTCCCGCAGGGTCGCCTCATACGGCCGATGTCGCGGGTCCTGGCCCAGGTGGCGGCGCGCATCCGCGCGACCCGGATCGATCCTGCGACCACCCGGCAGAACATCGAGCGGGAGGCGGCAGCATTTCTCACCCGGGCACGCTCCGTCGCCGAGGCGACCGGCGTGGGTCTCCATCCGCAGACCAGGTTGTCGGCCCGCGTCGCCGCCCTGGAAGAGCTGGCCGGGAGCTTCTTCCCCCTCATGCTGCCGCTGTTCCCGGCGGTGATGGTCCCCACGATGACAGCACTCACCAAGCTCCGCGCGGCGGCTGCCCGGACCGGGCTGCCGGACGCCGACCTGCTGGCGATGTCGGTGTTGCGGGCACTGCCGGGAAACGTGACCACCGAGATGGATCTGGCCGTCGGCGATGTGGCCGCCGCGATCCGCGCCGACGCCAGCGCCTGGGGCTGGGTGACCGAGACCTCAGCGGCCGACCTCGCCCGGAGCTACCTGGCCGGCAATCTCCCGGCGACGGCACAGCGGGCCGTGGGCGCCTACCTGGACGACTACGGCATGCGCGGTGTGGCCGAGATCGACTTCGGCGCCCCGCGGTGGCGCGATGACCCCGAACCGGTCATGCGCACCCTCAAGGCTGCGGTCGAGGTGGTCGACCCCGACGAGCAGCCCCGCGCGCTGCACACGGCTGGCCAGCACGAGGCGGGCCGATCCTTGCGCCGACTGATGGACGCCTCTGGTCGCGCCGACGCGGCGCGGATCAGGTCGTGGGCACGGACGATCCGCGGGGTGTTCGGCGCCCGGGAGACCCCGAAGTTCACCATCATCCGGATGTTCGGCCTGCTCCGGGACCAGTTCGGCGCGTCGGGCCGTGACCTGGTCGCCGAAGGTGTGCTCGACGAGCCGGGCGACATCTACTTCCTGCATCTCGACGAACTCGGCGATGCCTTCACCACCGACCGCCGACGTCTGGTCGCTGAGCGACGCGCCCGCTACCGTGCCGAACAACGCCGCGGTCAGATTCCTCACCTGCTGGTCTCCGACGGCCGGGCGCTGTATCCGAGCATCACCGACGGGGCCGACCTCTCCGGAACCGGGGTGTCCCCCGGGGTCGCCGAGGGCACCGTGCACATCATCGGCGACCCCCGGACCGAACAGCTGGAACGGGGCGAGATCCTCGTCTGCCGGGGAACCGATCCCGCCTGGACGCCGCTGTTCCTCACCGCGGCCGGACTGGTCACCGAGGTCGGTGGACTCATGACCCACGGGTCGGTCGTCGCTCGCGAGTACGGCATTCCGGCCGTCGTCGGAGTGCCCGGGGCGACCCAGCGGTTGACCACCGGCCAGCGGGTCCGCATCGACGGGACGAGCGGGACGATCGCGCTGCTCTGACGGCGACGCCCGCGCGCTCCTTCCTCCCGCCACCAGGCCGGTCAGCGGGTGCGCCGCTTCGCCTCGGCCAGGACCTTGTCGAGCAACTGGTCGAACTCCGCGTCGGAGAACTCGCTGATCGGTCGGACGGTCAGCCCCGATCCGTCGGACTGCTCGTCGGTACAGCGGATCGGGGTCTGATCGGCCCCGAACAGGCAGGCACTCCCGTCGGCGCGCAGCACCGCGCGATAGGTGACCAGCTGATCGAAACCGAGCGTGACGCCCCACTGCCCCGAACCGGCGGGAGTGACCTCAAAAGCACCGAATCCCGGGGTGGCCCACGGCACCTCGGGGAAGGCGTCCTTCACCTCCTGCACGATCTGGGCATTGGAGTCGCGCGGGACCGCAAGCCGGTGAACCGTGGTGATCGAGTGCTCGCCGGGCGTGATCGTGGCGGCGTCAGTGGTCATGATCGCCGTGATCCCGGAGGAGCGGCCGCGCAGCGTCGCCGAGGTCACGTAGGCCAGACCTCCGTTGCTGGTGTCCAAGGTGAACTCGGCCGGATTGGCGGCGTTGGGGTCGTCCACATCGGCGCCGGCATTGGTGGGTTCATAGCCCGCCCGCCGGAAGAACCAGTCGGCCAACGAGCCCGATCCGCTGGTTTCCCTCACGCTGCTTCGTCACCAACGACAGCGGAAAAACTCGGCCCGGGCAGGCCCTCGCCGGTCTCGTTGAAGGTGAGCTCGGCGGTGGTCCCGTTGTAGACATACACCCCGACGGGGACCTCGACGACCGGCCACACACCCGACAGCCCCTTCACCGGGACGACCGCGTACGGGGTCTCGCCGTCGCAGAACCAGTAGTCGTCGGAACGGTCGATGATGGTCCACCACCGGTCGCGGATGATCGGCCGGGCAAGATTGTGCCCGAACAGGCCGATGAGTGAGCGGTCGGCCTCGGGCGCGAAGGCGCAGTTGTCGGCATCGAAGCCACCGGCATCGTTGTCGACGAGGGTGACCACCTCGGTGTACTGCTTGAGCAGCGTTCGAGCATCCACCGGGGTGGTGTACCCGCCGGTGGTGTAGGTGGTGTTGGCCGGATCGACATCGCCCGGCGTGAGCACCTTGTTCGCGGTGAACTGCTGGGCGATGACATACGGCAGCCGCCCGTCCAGCGACGGCGCTGGCTCATCGCTGACCACCACGCTGCGGCTGTAGATGCTCTGAGTGGTGTACGGCCCGCCGATGACGGTTCCGGCGAGGGCGACCAGGCCGACGACCCCGATCCCGACCCATCGCCCTCGGTAGGGATAGCGTCCCGGCGCGAAGGCTGCGATACCGAAGGCCGCGACGCTCACCAGCAGGATCAGGACAGGGACCCAGTGGGCCCGGAGGAACAGCACGGCGGCGTTGAGCCACAGCACCTGGACGATCAGGACCGTCACGACGGCGATGCCGGCGGCCGACCACAGAATGAGCGGGAGGTGACGCTTCATGGAGCGGCAGCTATCCGCGCCGGTCAGGCGATGACCAGCAACAGGTCCCCGCCCTCGACGGCCTGGGCGTGCTGCAGGGCGACCCGCTGCACCGTGCCGGCGACGGGTGCGGTGATGGCTGCCTCCATCTTCATCGCCTCGATGGTGGCGACCTGATCGCCCACGGCGACCTCCTGGCCGGCCTCGACGGTCAGGGTGACCACCCCGGAGAAGGGTGCGGCCACCTCGCCCTCGATGGCCGGGTCGGCCCGCTCGGCGGCCACCACGTTGCTCTGCACCGACTCGTCGCGGACATCGACCTGCCGCATCTGGCCGTTGACGGTGGCCAGCACCGCGCGGATACCGCGCTCGTCGGCGTCGCCGATGGCGGTGAGCTTCATCAGCAGCGTCTTGCCACGCTCCAGCGGGACCACATGCTCCACACCGGGTTCCAGGCCGTGCAGGAACTGTCTGGTCGTGAGCACCGACAGGTCGGAGTAGGTGGCCCGGGCGTCGAGATAGTCCTGGGTCGGTCCGGGGAACAGCAGCCGGTTCAGGGTGGCCCGCGGCTCCTCGACCAGCGCCTGGGAGTCCTCGGCGTTGAGTTCGGTCTCGACCGGGCGGGTGCGCCGCCCCGCCAAGGCCTTGGTCCGGAACGGTTCCGGCCATCCGCCCGGGGGATCGCCGAGGTCGCCGTTGAGGAACCCGATCACCGAGTCGGGGATGTCGTACTTCTGGGGATCGGCCTCGAAGGCGGCCGGGTCGATGTTCTGCCCGACGAGGGCCAGTGCCAGGTCACCGACGACCTTGGACGACGGCGTCACCTTGACGATGTTGCCCAGCATCGCGTTGGCGGCGGCATACATGTTCTCGATGTCCTCGAAGCGGGAACCGAGCCCCAGCGCCATCGCCTGCTGCCGCAGATTCGACAGTTGGCCGCCGGGGATCTCATGGTGGTAGACCCGGCCTGTCGGACCGGGCAGGCCGGACTCGAAGGGTCCGTAGAGCAGCCGGAGGGCCTCGTAGTACGGCTCGAGCGCGGTGGCGGCGTCGAGATCGAGCCCGGTGGGACGGTCGGTGTCATCGGTGGCGGCGATGAGCGCCGACATCGACACCTGCGAGGTGGTGCCCGCCCAGGCCGCGGCGGCGACATCGACGGCGTCGACGCCCGCGTTGATGGCTGCCAGCAGGGTGCCGAGTTGGCCGCCGGCGGTGTCGTGGGTGTGCAGATGCACCGGCAGGTCGAAGTTGCTGCGCAGCGCCCGCACCAGTTCATCGGCGGCCGGGGCGCGGAGCAGTCCGGCCATATCCTTGATCGCGAGAATGTGGGCGCCGGCCTCGACGAGTTGCTCCGCCAGCCGCAGGTAGTAGTCGAGGGTGTACAGCTTCTCCCCCGGCGAGGTCATCGATCCGGTGTAGCACAGCGCCGCTTCGGCGACGCCGTGGTCGGTCTCCCGCACCGCCTCGATCGCCGGCCGCATCTGGTCGACATTGTTGAGCGAGTCGAAGATGCGGAAGATGTCGACACCGCTCCGGGCGGCCTCGAAGACGAACGCGTTGGTGACGGCGAGGGGGTAAGGGGTGTAGCCGACGGTGTTCCGGCCACGGAGCAGCATCTGGATCGGGAGGTTGGGCATCTCCTCGTGGAGGGCCGCCAGCCGCTCCCAGGGATCCTCCTTCAGAAAGCGGAGCGCCACATCGTAGGTGGCCCCGCCCCAGGCCTCAACGGAGAACAGCTGGGGGAGCATCCGCGCGACATGCGGCGCCGCGTGCAGCAGGTCACGGGTGCGGACGCGGGTCGCCAGCAGGCTCTGGTGGGCGTCACGGAAGGTGGTGTCGGTGACCCCGATCTCGGCCTGGTCCCGCAGCGCCCGAGCAAAACCGGTGGGTCCGAGCTTCAGCAGCAGGTCGCGCGATCCGGGTGGCGGTGCCTGGGTCAGGTCGATCGCGGGGAGCTTCTCCCGGGCGACGATCGGCGTCCGCGGCTGACCGTGGACCGGGTTGACGGTGCGTTCGGCCAGGTACTGCAGCAGTCGGGTGCCCCGGTCAGCCGACTCGTGCGGGCGCAGCAGGTCGGGGCGCTCGTCGATGAAGGACGTGGTGATCTGGCCGGCCAGGAACTCGGGGTCGGTCAGCACAGCGCGCAGGAAGCCGATGTTGGTGCTGACCCCTCGGATCCGGAACTCGCGCAGCGCCCGGGCCGAGCGGCGCGCAGCGGTGGAGAAGTCCCGACCGCGGCAGGTGAGCTTGACCATCATCGAGTCGAAGTGGGCGCCGATCTCGGCACCGGCGAAGACGACGCCGCCGTCGAGCCGGATGCCGGCACCGCCGGGGCTGCGGTAGACCCCGACCTTGCCGGTGTCGGGTCGGAAACCGTTGGCGGGATCCTCGGTGGTGACCCGGCACTGGAGGGCCGCACCCCGCACCTGGATGGCGTCCTGGGAGAGTCCGAGGTCGGCGAGCGTCTCCCCGGAGGCGATCCGGAGCTGGGCGCTGACCAGGTCGGTGTCGGTGACCTCCTCGGTGACGGTGTGTTCCACCTGGATGCGCGGGTTCATCTCGATGAAGACGTACCGACCGTCCTGTCCGAGAAGGAACTCGACCGTGCCGGCGTTGACGTAGCCGATGTGCCGGCCGAACGTCACCGCGTCGGCGCACATCCGGGCGCGCAGATCGGGATCGAGGTTCGGGGCGGGGGCGAGCTCGATGACCTTCTGGTGGCGGCGCTGGAGAGAGCAGTCCCGTTCGTAGAGGTGGATCACCTCGCCGGTGGCGTCGGCGAGCAGCTGGACCTCGATGTGCCGGGGCCGGTCGACGGCTTCCTCCAGGTAGACGTGAGGATCACCGAAGGCGGCGTCAGCCTCGCGCATCGCCTCCTCGAGGGCTCCGGGGAGCACCTCGGGGTCGTCGACCCGCCGCATACCGCGGCCGCCACCACCGCTCACCGCCTTGACGAAGACGGGGAAGCCCATGTCCTGCGCGGCGGCCATCAGCTCGTCGACATCGGTGGAGGGAGCTGAACCCTGGAGCACAGGAAGTCCGGCCTCACGGGCAGCGTCGATAGCTCTGGCCTTGTTACCGGTGAGTTCCAGGACCCGCTGCGGGGGGCCGACAAAGGTGATGCCCTCCTCGGCGCAGCGCTGCGCCAGCTCGGGATTCTCGCTGAGGAAGCCGTAGCCGGGATAGATGGCCTCAGCCTTGGCCGACTTCGCCGCCGCGATGATGTTCTCCATGTCGAGGTAGGCGCGCACCGGGTGGCCCCGCTCGCCGATCTCGTAGCTCTCGTCGGCCTTGAGCCGGTACTCGGCCAGCCGGTCCTCGTACGGAAAGACCGCCACCGTCGACGCCCCGAGTTCGGTGGCCGCGCGGAAGGCCCGGACGGCGATCTCGCCACGATTGGCGACAAGAACCTTGGAGAACATGCGACATCCCTTCGAGCCGACTGTTTCCGCACAATCTAGCGGCGCGGACAAGGTCGTGTCCCTGCCCGGCGGAACGCATGGACATTCCCGGCCCGAGTGGCGGTGATCGGCCTCGGTGCCCGCCTGTCGGCGACGATCTGCCCCCATGAGTAGGCTTTCGAGCGTGAGAGGTGGAGGTGACCGGCGCCGCGCGGGCCATGGACTGCTGGGGGCGCTGGCTGGGTTCCTGACCGTCTGTCTGCTCCTGACCGGCTGCACCGGCACTGCTGAGCCAATGACCTCCACAGCACCGACGTCCGGCGCACCACCCTCGTCCGCCCCGCCAGCAGAACCGGCCCGGCCGCCGGCAACGGCGACCCTGGAGTGGCACCCGCAGGATGACCGGTCCGGACCTGGGTTGAACCGCCCCTTCACCGTGGGCCCGTTCGTGGTGGTGAGTAAGGACCATCGCCTCACCTCGGCCTACCGCTCGCCCTGGGCTGACCGGGAGTGGGGGATCCACCCCGATGCGTTGGCCGCCTTCACCACGATGGCCACAGACGCCCGCGCCGAGGGACTCACCCTCAAGGTCCGCAGCGGCTACCGCAGCTACGCCGAGCAGGCGGCGAGCTTCAACCGGGCGATGCAGACCTACGACGAGGCGACAGCGCGGAAGTACTTCGCCGAACCCGGCGCCTCCGAGCACCAGACCGGCCTCGCCCTGGACGCCTGGGACGGGGTCAACCGCGGGTACGCCTTCACCGCCACCCGTGAGGCCGCCTGGCTCGGCGAGCACGCCCACGAGTACGGGTTCATCCTCCGCTATCCCGAGGGGAAGTCCGCCATTACCGGCTACGCCTACGAGTCGTGGCACCTGCGTTGGATCGGCGCGGAGTACGCCCAGTACTTCACGCCGGAATCGGCGCTGACCCTGGAGGAATTCCTCGGCCTGGCGTGAGCCGTCGGCCCCGGTGGTGTAGACAGAGGAGCAGGCACGTCGCCGCCCGCACGACGCGCTGACAGGAGGCAGGATGACCGCACGGAGCATCGTCACACTGTTCGAGGAGTACGGTGCCGGGGCCGAGGACATCGGTCCGCTCGTCGGGCAGGCGCTCGGGGTCCCCTTCGTCGACCAAGCGGTCACTTCGGAGACCTTCGAGGCCGCCGCCGAGCGCGAGGCCGTCGAGGAGAACTTCTTCGAGCGTTTCCTGAGCTCCTTCACGCCCATGCCCAGCATTGAGGGCGACGTGACCTGGGCGTTGGAGGTACGGACCGACCAGGCCATCGCCGCCGAGGGTGCCGAACAACTGCGGTCCCTGATCACCGAAGGGGCCGTGGTGCTGGGCCGTAATGCCACTGCCGTCCTGGCTGACGAACCGCAGGCGCTGCATGTGAAACTGGTGGCACCGGTCGCTGACCGGATCGTCCACGCGGCCACCAGCGCCGGCATCACCCCCGAGCGGGCACGGCGACGCCAGGAACGTGAGGACCGGGTCCGGGTGGATCTCGCCCGGCGGCTGCACCGGTGGGACCCCCTGGCGCATGACCCGTTCGATCTCGTGGTCAACACCAGTGCCTACCCCGCCGACCGGGCCGCCCGACTGATCGTCGAGGCGTTCCGGATCAAGACGGCGGGACGGGAGGCGCGATGAACACCCGCATCACGCTCTGCCCTCACTGCCGGACGAAGAACCGGGTGCCGGCCGTCGCCACCGGCTTTCCCCGGTGCGCCCAGTGCAAAGAGCGGCTCCCCTGGGTCGCCGACGCCACCGACAGCGACTTCGATGCGGCCGTGAACACCTCGGCTCTGGTGCTGGTCGACCTGTGGGCCTCCTGGTGCGGCCCGTGCCTGCGGGTGGCGCCGATCCTGGAGCAGCTCGCCGCCACATATGCCGGCCGGCTCAAGGTGGTCAAGGTCGACGTTGACGCCAACCGGGGGATGGCCACCCGCTACCAGGCCCAGAGCATTCCGCTGATGCTCCTCATGTCCCAGGGAGCCGTGGTCGACCGCATTCTCGGAGCCCAGCCGCAGGCCAAACTCACCCGGATCGTGGAGCGTCACCTCACCTGATCCCGACCCCTGATCGAGATCAGTCGACTGATGTCACAAATCTGGTTCGCTTTGGCTGTGCCGACGGGGGAACGCCAGTGGGACTGCATTTCGGGGCGGGCGGCGAAGATCTGGAACCAGAATTGTGACACCTACTAGGGTGACGGATGTGAGCGATGAATCCGTGGTGTCGGCCTCCCGGGTCATCAACGCCACCCCAGACGCAATTTTCGCCATCCTGGCCGATGCCACCCGCCACGCCGATATCGACGGCTCGGGCCTGCTGCGCCACCACCGGGGCGAACCCCAGCCCCTCACCCTTGGCGCCCGTTTCGGGATGGACATGAAGATGGGGCTGCTGCCCTACCGGATGGGCAACACCGTGGTCGAGTTCGAACCCGATCGGCTGATCGCCTGGCGTCCCGGCGGACCCCAACGGTGGCGGTACGAACTCGAACCGGTTGCGGGCGGCACCCGGGTTACCGAAACCTTCGACTGGTCGCAGTTCCCCGCCCTCGGACGTCGGGTGCTCGAAGCGGTCGGTCTTCCCGCGCGGAATCTCGCCGCCATGCGGACGACGCTCCAAAGGCTCGCCGATCTTGTCGAGTCGGACGCCGCCAGCTGACCGGAGCCACGGGTGTGATCTCCGGGATCAGGCCGATCCGCCAGCGTCAGGCGACAGGGAAGATGGGCCAGTGCTGCGAGACTTGTCGTGCCGTCTGTACATCGATGCCCACCGAACTGCCTGACCTGATTGCGCGGGTGGCTCTGCTCTGGCCGACCCTCAGGGCGAACGGTGATCACCGACACCTGCCCGATTGATCTAGCAGGTGTGGGACGACGCGGATCCAGTCCTGGCCCGCGAGCGCGTGGACGGGTTCCTCCACTATCCCTTCTCCGGCTATGTGGAGCCGAATGATGACGCAGCTGAGGTCCTCCATGTGTCGTTGCTGTCGAACCTGATCTCCGCTTTGCGGGCCGATGGTTGTCGAGTGGTGGCCTCGTGTGGTTTCGAGGATCAGATTGCGCGCCTCACGGGGTGGAATTGGTCAGAGCAGACCCACCCATCCGTGACGTTCGCGCATGAGGAACACGGCCCCGCCGCGTGACAGCAACGCCCGCGGCCAACCTCGCGATCACCGAGGCATGCACACATTGCATGATATTTATATGTGTGCTTTGATCGAGGCATGCACCCCGACGGCCTTGCCCGAGCAGCAGAGCTCTTCCGGGTGCTCGGAGGCGAGTCACGCCTCGGTCTGCTTCTCCTGCTCAACGAGGAACCCCGCACGGTCGGAGCACTGGCGGAAGCTGCGTCGATGTCGCAGCCACTCGCCTCGCAACACCTCCGGATCCTTCGCCAGGCAGGTCTGGTCACCGCTGCCCGCTCGGGTAAAGAGGTGACCTATCATCTGGCCGACCACCACGTGACCCACCTGATCGCCGACGCCCTGACCCACGTGGCCGAGCCCGACGCAGCCTCCGCCGAACACCACCCGACAACCCCGCAAAGGAACTGACATGAGCACCGACATCCACGCCGAGCACACCGTCGCCGACCACACCCACGGCGACGGCTGCGGCCATGAGGCGGTTCAGCACGGCGACCACGTCGACTACCTCCATGGCACCCATCGTCACGCGCTTCACGGCGATCACTACGACGAGCACGAAGCGGTGGCCGAGCACACCGTCGCCGACCACACCCACGGCAACGGCTGCGGCCACCAGGCCGTCGACCACGGCGACCACGTCGACTACGTCCACGACGGTCACCGGCACGCGGCCCACGGCGACCACTACGACGAGCACTGAGTCCGCGACCGACACCGACCATCCGCGGCCGGGAGGAGCCCAGGTTCCTCCCGGCTGCGCATGTTCGCGTCCGGACGAACCCGCGGAGCCCGGCACGCTGCCCGCCAGCGGCCATCGTTTGACGTATCCGGTACGACCCGTCACAGTACTCTCGATAGTAAGAGTCATTCTCAACTGATGCTGCCTTCGACCGGTGCTGACTGTGTCCGGGTGGGAGAGGGATCGTGCCGACAACCGTCACCGCTGCGCGTACGCCCCCCGAGAGCGGGTTCTCCGGGGAGGCGCTTCGGCGGCATGCCCGCGCGGCGGCCCTCCCGCTGCTGGGTCTGCTCGCGCTCACCGCACTGGTCGGCCTGATCGGGGTGAGTATCGGCCCGGCGTTCATCGACATCGGCTCGGTGATGCGGGTCCTGGGGGTCCACCTGCTCGGGCTTGACGCCTCATCGGTCAGCCGCACCACCGACACGATCGTCTGGATCACCCGGGTACCGCGCGTGGTGATGGGCCTCGGTACCGGCGCCGTGCTGGCCATGTCCGGCGCCGCGCTCCAGGCGCTGGTCCGCAACCCGCTGGCCGACCCGTACGTCCTCGGGATCAACGCCGGCGCCTCGACCGGTGCCGCCTTCGCGATCATCGTCTTCGCCGGAACCGGGGGCGGGGTGTGGCTGCTGTCGGGTTCGGCCTTCGTGGGAGCGGCGGTCGCGACGGTTCTGGTCATCGGGATCGTCGGGACGACCAGCGCCGGCGGGCCCCTGCGCCTTGTCCTGGCCGGGATGGCCGTCGGCTACGCCTTGTCGGCGGTGACCAACTTCCTCATCTTCGCCTCCGATTCCCCCGAGGCGAGCCGGTCGGTGATGTTCTGGATGCTCGGCTCGCTGGCCGCGATCCATCCGCCGACAGCCCTGCTGGGTCTGGCGACCGCTGTGGCACTGGGCCTGTTCCTCACCGCGTCCGGGTCCTGGCTCGACGCCCTCGCCGCCGGGGACGAGGTCGCCCTCGGGGTCGGCGTCAAACCCGGCCGGGCCCGGATCATCCTCATGCTCGTGGTGTCCATGGCTGTCGGGGTCGTCGTCGCCGGTGCCGGGAGCATCGGATTCGTCGGCCTGGTCGTCCCGCACCTCGCCCGCGCTGTCGTGGGAGCGCGGCATCGCCTCCTCATCCCCGCCAGCGCGCTCCTCGGCGCCTGCTTCCTCGTCGTCGCCGACGTGGGGGCGCGCATGCTCTTCGTCCCGCAGGAAATGCCCATCGGGGTCGTCACCGGCCTGGTTGGTGCCCCGTTCCTGCTGGCGTTGCTGCGACGACAACGGCAGGGAATTCCGCTGTCGTCGCGACCCCGTATCCCCTTCCGGAAAGGTCAGACGTGAAACTCATCTCCGCCACCCTCGCCGGGGTGGCCTCGACCGCGCTCCTGGTGAGCGGCTGCTCATCGACAGCACCCACGGCCACCTCCACACCGGCCGGAACGACCGCAGGCGGCGGCTTCCCGGCCACCGTGACCAACTGCGGACACGACGTGGTTGTGGAGTCCGCCCCCCAACGGATCTTCATGGTTAACAGCGACGACGTGTCCTTCCTGGCTCCCCTCGGCGCGCTGGACCGGGTCATCGCCCGGACCGCCGAGCCACTGCCGGGGGTGTATCCCGCCGACGTCGAGGAGCAGGTGAAGGCCATCCCCCTCACCGAGACCGAGACCAACGCCACCGGCGGGTCGGTGATCTCCACCGAGGCGATCATCGCCACCGAACCTGATCTGGTGCTCGCCCCGGAGAACGCTGTCGACCGGGTGGCGCTGGAGGCCGCCGGGATTCCCTCGTTCTCGCCGCCGGCCTACTGCGAGGAGCCCGACGCGGTGGGAACGGCGAGCTTCGATCTGGTCTACACCCAGATCGAGACCTACGGCACGCTGCTGGGCACCCAGGCCGAGGCTGCGGCCCTCATCGAGGACCTCAAAGCGCAGATCGCCGAACCGGCATCCGACCAGGGCACCGGGGCCGCCCTGTATGTGCCTGCGGGCGGTGGCACCCTGTATCCGTACGGCGCGCCGAGCATGATCACCCCGATCTTCGCCGCAGCCGGGCTGGAGAACCTCTACATCGACTCCGACAAGCGCGTCTTCGAGGTGAACCTTGAGGACCTCCTTGAGCGAGATCCGGCCACCGTGGTGCTGCTCTACTCCGAAGGCACCCCGGAGGCGGCCGTGGAGAACTTCCTGGGCGTCAACGGCGTCGAGGGACTATCGGCGGTGAAGAACGACCGGGTCGTCACCCTGCAGTTCCCGTTCACCGATCCGCCGAATCCGCTGTCGGTGTCGGGCGTCGGCAAGCTGACCGAGGCACTCGACGGACTGTCGTGATCACCTGCGAGGGGCTGGCCTTCAGCTGGTCGGGCCGCCGGGTGGTGGACGAGCTGTCGTTCACCGTCCCGGACGGCCGGGTGCTCGGCATCGTCGGGCCCAACGGCAGCGGCAAGACCACCGCGCTCCGCCTGATCAGCGGGGCGCTGCGCCCCGAGGCGGGCCGGGTGCTGCTGGATGGCCAGCCCCTCGACCATCTCTCCCAGCGGATGCTTGCCCGGCGGGTCGCCGTCGTGGCCCAGCACGAGATGAGCGACGCCGCGCTGACGGTCACCGACACCGTGATGCTCGGACGTATCCCGCACCGGGCGATGCTGGCCTCACCGACAAGCCGGGATTATGAGGTCTGCGCGCACGCTCTCCAGCAGGTGGGCATCGCCGCGTTGGCCCAGCGATCGGCGGCCCGGATCTCCGGGGGCGAGGCACAGCGGGCGGTGATCGCCCGTGCCCTCGCCCAGCAGGCCGATCACATCCTGCTGGACGAGCCCACCAACCATCTCGACCTGCATCACCAGCACGAGGTGCTGCACCTGATCCGGGACACCGGGGCCACCTGCGTGGTGGTGCTGCACGACCTCAACCTCGCCGCACGCTACTGCGACGAGGTCCTCCTGCTCGATCAGGGTCGCCTCGTCGCCTCGGGACCACCGTCCGAGGTGCTGAGCACGGCCAACATCGAACAGATCTATCGGATTCCCGCCGAGGTGATCACCCTCGCCAGCGGCACCATCCATCTGATCCTGGGCGAGGACACCGCGGCCGAACCTGCCACCACCACTGCAAGGACACGATGACTGACAACACCACACCAGCCGCGCTGCTCGCCCGCTGGGACGCCCAGCAGACCGCCTACATCCGGCACCGCGCCGACCGGTTCGACGCACTGGTCCGGGCGCTCGTCCTCCACTGCGGGGCCCGGCCCCGGGTGCTTGACCTCGCCTGTGGTCCGGGATCGCTGACCCGCCAGGTGCGCGCCGCGCTCCCGGAGGCCGAGATCGTCGCGGTGGACAAGGATCCCGTGCTGCTCGCGCTCGCCGAGGATGTCTTCGCCGACGATGGGAGGATCACCACCAGGGCGGCCGATCTCGACGATCCGCGATGGCTGGACGAGCTGGGGAGCTTCGACGCTGTCGTCAGCAGCACCGCCCTGCACTGGCTGACCCCGACCGCACTCGTCAGGCTCTACTTCGCGCTGACCGGAGCGCTGCGCCCGGGTGGGATCTTCCTCAACGCCGACCACCTGCTCTACGACGCCACCAGCAACCCGGCACTGCGGGATCTCGCCGCCGCCGATGACACCGACAACCAGGAATCCTCCTTCGCCGCAGGTGCGGAGGACTGGGACGCCTGGTGGGCGGCAGTGACCGCGCTTCCCCGCTATGCCGACCAGATGGCGGCCCGCGAGCAGTGCTGGGCCGACCACACCACCCCGCCGGTCAAGGTGAGCCTCGGTTTCCACCTGGAAACGCTGCGCAATGCCGGGTTCACCGAGGTCGGCACGCTGTGGCAGTACCTCGACGACTACGTGATCGCCGGAGTCCGCTGATTGCTTCCGGGTAAGAATCTCGGGTCCAGTTCCTGACCGGCCACCCAGAAACCTCGGTGCCACTGACGTTGTAAAGGTCGTGCCGAGAACGGGACCCGAGGTTCTTACCCGTCGCCCAAGCGAGAATCGGTGGATCTGGGATCAGCGCAGACCAAGCGCCTGGAAGGCCTTGGCGAGCCCGTCCGCCTCGACATCGTCGGTCACGTGGGTCGCCACTGCCTTGAGGTCGTCGCTGGCATTGCCCATGGCCACTCCGACCGCGCATGCGTCAAACATCGGGATATCGACGGTCGCGTCCCCGAAAGCAATGGTGTCGGCACGGTCGACGTGGAGGCGTGCGAGGAGGGCCTCGACGGCGTGGGCCTTGGTGATGCCCGTGGGGCCGATGTCCCCGAAGAGGGCTTCGGCCGCGCGACCACCCCACGTCCCGTGCTGAAGGCCGCTGAACGCCTCCCGAGCGGCCACGTGGTCATCGAGGGAGGTGAGGATGTAGCTGATCTTGTTGACGTCATCGCGGTCGAGATCGCCGCCGATGACCAGGCCATGCAGGGCCGCGTCCAGCGTCGGTGGCGCCGGCCTGCCCTTGCGCGCGGAGTACTGGGCGACGACCGGGGCCGCCGCCCGTTCCAAGTCCGGGCTGCCGTACAGGCCCGCATTCGTCTCCAGGTAGAACTCGAGCCCACGCGCGGTGAGCCAGTCGACGACCGTGCGGTTCTCCTCCCGGGTGAGGGTCTGGTGCAGCACCACCTCGCCATCGTCCTCGACATAGCTCCCGTTACCGCCGACCATTCCGTCGACGCCGATGTTCCACAGCTTCGCCGGCACCTCGGCACGGCTACGACCTGTGCACAGGTACACCCGATGCCCGGCGTCGCGCGCGGCCCGGATGGCCGCCACCGCCGAATCGGGGAGGTCGTTGTGGTAGTCGACGAGGGTGCCGTCGACATCGAGGAACAGAATGCGGGGCATACGACTCTCCTGGTGAGGGGACACCGACGCCGCTGGCCGTCGACGTCCCGGGTGGCTGGTATTCCGACACGATAAGTGCGTAAATGATCATGTGCAACGATCAATTCGCCACAAGATGATCATCCAGTCGTTGCGGACGGGTGGCCGGATGCGGGTCGCCGATCTGGCCGACCTCACCGGGGTGTCAGCGGTGACCATTCGCCGGGATCTTGCCGAACTGGAAGGCCACGGGGCGCTGCGCCGGGTCCCGGGCGGGGCCGCACGCACGGTCAAGCTCGGCGAGGAGGTTCCCTACCGGCTGCGCCTGGCCGAGGACCACGACGTCAAGGTCGCGCTGGCAGCAACCGTCAGCGGATTGATCGCCGACCACGAGTCGGTGATCATCGACAATGGCACCACCTGCCACGCGGTGGCCCGGGAGCTGGCCGGCCGCCCGATCACAGCGCTGTGTCTGTCCCTCCACGCCGCCGTAGCCCTCGGTGCGACCCCGGGGGCCCGGGTGATCATCCCCGGCGGTCCGGTTGAGCCCGACACGCTGGCGCTGAACGGCAGCCAGGCCGTTGATGCCGTCCGCGCGATGCAGGCTGACGCGCTCATCACCGGGGCCTGCTCGGCGTCGGCGACCCGGGGCCTCACGTCAACCCTGTACGAGGACGCGCTCATCAAACAGGCAGGCATCCGCTCCTCCACCCGGCGGATTCTGGTCACCATCGCCGCCAAGCTGAGTCGCTCGGCGAACTTCCGGTTCGGCGAGCCGGCCGACCTGACCCATCTCGTCACCACCCAGGACGCTCCTGAGGACCTGCTCACCCTCTTCCGCGACGAGGGCGTCGCGGTGATCCTCGCGTCCTGAGGAGGTTCCTCCGCGCGAGCCCGTCCCGAGCGGTGGAGCCAGCAGCGTCACCCGGTCATGGGAGGCAGGCACCCGGGTGGCCTCCGCGGATGCCGCCTCGTCGGCGCTCGCGGCAAACGATGTGTGGGAGCGAGCGGTGTCGGGTTCTGGGTGAGTCGGTGGATCCGGAGTCGATGCGGGGGGGTCGGCGAGGATCCCGACGAAACCCAGGGCGTCAGGATCACCCGGCGAATCGGAGGGGACAACCAGTGCCCGGCCCCGTTGTCGGGAGCCGGGCACGGGTCACGGTGGGCTTCAGAAGCCGGTGATCTCCTTGAACCGGACCGTCTCGATCTCGTCGGCATCAGCCAGACACATGGCCTTGAACTTCCACTTGCCGTTGGCGTCGATCGTGTTGGTGTTGTCGATGCAGGTCTCCAGGTTCGCCCCATCCTTGTCGAGCGCGTCGAACTCGATCTGGACGTAGGTGTCGAAGGGCTTGTCGGTGTTGTTGCTCACATACCCGGTGATGTAGACGGCGAAGTCGTCGGAGGTCTTCTCCCAGCCGTCGTCCAGGGTCAGATCGGCCTTGGGCTCCTCGCTCGGCTCGGGCTCT
>JBKEBV010000002.1:0-34807 GCA_047973315.1 Propioniciclava sp. | reverse complement strand
CAGTCGCTGAAACGGATGGGCCTGGACTACGTCGACCTCTTCTACCACCACCGTCCCGACCCGGACACGCCGCTGGAGGAGACGATGCGGGCGCTCGACCACATCGTCCGTTCGGGGCGCGCGCTGTACGTCGGGATCTCCTCCTACTCCCCCGCGCTCACCGCCGAGGCCGCCCGGATCATGCGGGAGCTGGGCACACCGCTGGTGATCCACCAGCCGTCCTACTCCATGCTCAACCGCTGGATCGAGACCGAGGGACTGCTGGACACCCTCGACCAGGCGGGCCTGGGGTGCATCGCGTTCTCGCCGCTGGCCCAGGGTATGCTCACCGACAAGTACCTGGCTGGCATTCCGGAGGGTTCCCGGGCTAGTCAGGGCAAGTCACTGGGCGGCAACCTGCTCACCGACGAGGCGCTGGACCATATCCGGGCCCTCAACGCGCTCGCGGGGGCCCGCGGACAGACGCTGGCCCAGATGGCCCTGGCCTGGGCGCTGCGCAACCCGGAGGTCACCTCGGTTCTCATCGGAGCCAGCCGGCCCGAGCAGGTGACCGAAAGTGTCGGGGCCCTGGCGAACCTGGAGTTCACCGACGCCGAGCTCAGCGCTGTCGATGAGCATGCGGTCGATGGTGGAATCGACCTGTGGCAGGGAGCTCGCCGCTCGGTCTGAACGGACCGTCACCGAACCCCGGGCCGGCGTCGGAAGGTGAGCCGCAGCCCGCCGAGCAGGGCCAGGGCCCCCGGTGTTCCCAGGCCCAACGCCCAGGCCCACCACCGCGGGCTGGGGCCGTCGGCGTCGGTCTGGGCTGGCGCCAGTGGTTGGGTCCGCGACCAGGCCAGGAATGCATCGCCGATCGGCATGAGCCCGCCGGCGTAGCGCCGGTGCGTGGCCGTGTCCCACCCCAGACCGAGAACCTCCGCCTCGGCATCGAGCCCGCGGGCGAGATCGAGGGCACCGGCCCGGCGAGCCGCGCCGAGGGTGACCGCGCTGGCGGAGGCGGACACGCCGAGGATGAGCGGGCCGGAGTCGATGTCGCCGGACCGCTGGTCGCCGCGGGGATACTCCCGCACCCCGACCAGGCCAGCCTGCCGGTCGACGAAGGCGGCATGGAACCGCTGCCACTCCGCTGGCGCACCCGCAGGGTCGAGATCGGGCCAGAACACCTGGATGATCGACTGCGAGCTGCCGCGCGCGCTGTCGATCGGTGTTCCGTCCTCGGCGGTGCGATGCACCAGTAGCCCGTTGGCGTCGCGGAGCGGAGCGACCTTCTCCTGCCAGGCGGCGATGCCCGCGGCAGCCCCGTCCACGCCCACCGTGGCGTCGGCTCGGGCGACCGCCGCCAGGGCGACCACCGTGTCCACCGGCCAGTACCCGCCCGGATAGGAGGACAGGACACCGGTGGGCGAGGCTTCGACATCGGCCATGATGTCGGTGCACTCGGCGCGGACCCGCGCCTCGAGGTCGGCATCGGGGACAAGGCGGAGCCGCTCCACCAGCACCAGCAGCCGCCAGCCACGGGGGAAGATCGCGTCCGAGGGTGCGAAGTGTGCGTCCATAGCGGGCTCGTCCAGCGCGGCGATGTGTTCATCCAGCAGCCGCGCCCGCTCCTCGACGGGCCGGGAGGTGTCGGCGGCGTCCACCAGGGCGGTCAGCGTGATCTGGAAGTAGGCCCCCTCGGGAAAGAGTGCCTGCATCTGGTCCGCGGCACCCTCGGCGAGTGCCTGGTCGAGAAAGGCCGCCTGCCGTGCGATGACCTCGGACTCGTGGCGTGGCGCGTTGACCCGCCACGCTCCCCAGCCGACTGGCAGGATCAGGCCTACGCCCAACACGCAGGCCACCACGCCGATCACGCGGGTGAGCGCGGTGGCTGGTGGCCTGGCAGCGGCAGGGCGGGAGGGAGGCATGCCACCGATTTTAGCCGGGTGTCCCGACGCAGCACCGATCGCCTGCTTCGGGCTGAGGGGTGGGCCCATCCGGCCTTTCAGTTGCTCCAGATGCGGTGCGGGTTGGCGTGAGCGACCTCGGCCCCCTGGAGTCCTGCGTGCTTGATCCGGTCGCCGAGCTCGGCCGGCCCGCTCACGACCACGGAGTCAGCATAGGCCGGGGCAGCGATGGCGACTGGTGTGTCAAGTGACCACGCCCGCCCCGAGAAACCGCGGACCCAGCTCTGAGCCAGGCCTGCGAGCGGTCCGCGATGATCCGAGCGGGGAGGGCCGGGTTGGTCCTGGACATGCCGCCAGGGTGCCGGGCTCGTGGGCTCCATCACCTCGGCGATCAGGTGGGCCAAGGTGACCGGTTCGATCCGCCCCGAGGCGTGGAACAGGCCGAGGCCCTCGCCGGCCACGGCAGGATGTGCGGTGAGAGTCGGCCACCACAGATCGGCCTCCAGGGCGCCGGACCGGGCTGCTGGCCAGGGGACCGGGATGCCCCCGGCCGTCTCCAGGGGAGGAAGATCCGCCAGGCCCGATCCGCCGCAGGGTGGCACCACCCGGCCCAGGTCGCCGGGTCCCCCCAGGGGCGTTCTCGCATCGGGGGTTCACGTTCGATGAGTTGTGCTTCGACCGCCATGACGTGCTCCTTCGCTCGGTGCGGCGCGGTCGTTGACCAGCTTAGGTTCCCGGTCGATGCGGGGATGTCCTCCGAGTGGCGGTCGTTCCCCTCCGTCGACGACAGGGTGAGTCGGGAGCGTGGATACGCACGCAGCCGTACGACCAGATCAGCGTGCAGGCTGATGAGCGGCGACGGGCTGCTCCCTCAGGATGGACGCATCGTTTCCCCTCCACCACAGGAGTACATCCATGAGCACTGCCACCACCAAGGCGGCCACCCTGGCGCATGTCCGGATCACCCCGGCGGCGGCCATGACGTGGCTCGGGGTGATCTTTGCCGGCGCGATCTTCGGCTTCTTCTACGCTTGGGTCTGCTCGACCATGTGGGGGCTCGACGCCACCGACCCGCGGGTCGCGATCCAGGCCATGCAGGCGATGAACGCCTCGGTGCGCAACCCGGTCTTCTTCCCGGCCTTCTTCCTGACCCCCGTGGTGCTGGGCTTTGCGGCGGTGCTGGCCTGGTTCGAACGGCGCCTGACCTCGGCCTGGCTCCTGGCTGCGGCGGGGTTGCTCTACCTCGGCGGCGCCCTGATGGTCACCGCGACGATCAATGTGCCGATGAATGAGGCACTTGCTCTGGTGCAGATCCCCGCCGATGACGCGGCCGCCCGGCAGATCTGGACCGACTACTCCAGTGCCTGGCAGATTTGGAATACGATCCGCACCGTCGTCAGCGGCGTCGGTCTCGGCCTGGCCGGCGCGGCCCTCATCGCGCTGCCGCGGGTCCGGCGGTCCTGAGTCGCCCAGGATCTCGCGTACCCTGCCCCTCATGAGCCGGATCGCATGGTCGCGGGGAACCTGGACCCATCCACCGCTGGAGGTCGTCGAGGCTGATGAGGCGCTTCGGGTCACCGCCGTCGAGGGCAGTGATGCGTGGCGCCTCACCTCGTACGGGTTCATTCACGACTCCGAGCACGCGTTGCTGGTTCCGTTCGCGCCGGACACCGCGGTGGAGGTCGAGTTCGATGCGGTCTTCACCGAGCAGTTCGATCAGGCGGGGATCTTCCTCTCCGCCGACGCCGAGCACTGGGTCAAGGCTGGTGTTGAGTTCGCCGACGGCGTCCTCCACCTCGGAGCGGTGGTCACCGACCACCGCTCGGACTGGTCGGTTGCGCCGGTTCCCGCCTGGGCGGGCCGACGCCTGGTGGTCCGGGTGAGCTGGGCCGGTGACGCCCTCACCGTCCGGGCCGCCGTTGCCGGGGAGCCTTGGCAACTGGTCCGGGTGATCCCGTGGACCGCCACCACGGCCAGCGCCGGACCTTTCGTGTGCGCCCCGACGCGGTCCGGGCTCACCGTCACCTTCCACGACTGGCGGAACACCGCCCCCGATCAGGCCCTGCACTGAGCGCCTCGGGCCGAGCCGCCCGCAGCGGTTCCTCAGATCCAGCCCTGCTCCCACGCGCGTTCGGCTGCCTCGTGGCGTGAGGTGGCGTCGAGTTTGGTGATGGCCATCGACAGGTAATTGCGGACGGTCCCCGGTGCGAGGTGAAGCCGCTCGGCGATCTGCTGGACGGTCATGGTGGAGCGGCTGTGCCGCAGGACATCCAGTTCGCGGTCGGTCAGCGGGCACCGTTCGACCGACAGCGCCGTGGCGGCGATCTCGGGGTCGATGTAGCGGCGTCCGGCAGCGACGGTCCGGATCACGTCGGCGAGTTCTTCGGCTGGCGTCGACTTGGGCACGAAGCCGGACACCTTGGACGCCAGCGCCCGACGCAGGACGCCTGGACGCGCGTGCCGGGTGACGATGATCGCCCGGGTGTCCACGGTGGACAGGATCTGGGCTGCGGCTTCGACACCATCAGCCTCGGGCATCTCCAGATCGAGCAGACAGACGTCGGGACGTGCGGCGAGGGCCTGGGCGACTGCGGTCACGCCGTTATCCGCGGTGGCGACCACCTCGATATCGGGTTCGAGATCGAGCAGGGCCACCAGGGCGCCCCGGATGAGGTGTTCGTCGTCGGCGACCAGGAGGCGAATGGTCGGTGGAGGTTCGTTCACGAGACGGCCTTCGCAGGTGTGGGGACGGGGAGGGGAAGCTCAGCGGGAAGGCTGGCGCACAGCCGGTACTGATCGGCGTCGCGGGTGACCTGCAGGGTTCCGCCCGCAGCGCCGAGCCTTTCCCGCAGCCCGGCCAGGCCCGACCCTTCGGCTGCCGTCGGCTCGGTGGCACCGTCGTTGACGAGTTCAAGGGTCCAGCCGGCGTCGTCCGGACTCACCCCGATCGTGACGTGATGCGCTTGGCTGTGCCGGATAATGTTGGTGGTTCCTTCGCGCACCACCGAGCCGAGCAGGCCCCTGATGCCGGGGTCGGGCGGGAGCGTGTCCACCTGCACGACGCACGTGGCTCCCGAGGCCGTCAGGACGCCGCGTGCGTTCTCGAGTTCGTCGTCGAGGGAGACCTGGCGGTAGCCGGAGACCAGTGAGCGGGTCTCTTCCAGCGCCTGCTTGGCGATGCTGCGCACGTCGTGGAGATGGGTGCGGGCCGTGGCGGGGTCGGCATCGATGAGACGCTCGGCGAGCTCCGCCTTGAGGGAGATCACCTGCAGGTGGTGGCCCTGGATGTCGTGCAGGTCGGCGGCGAAACGTAACCGTTCGCCGGTGACGGCCAGGGTTGCCGCGGCCCGACGATGCTGATCCAGTTCCACGACGATCTCCCACCACCACAGGCTGGCGAGGTAACTGATCGGTTGCAGTGCCGCGTAGCCGATGAGCAGGGCTGCCTCCGGGTAGTCGACGAAGGCAGGCGGGCCACCGATCGCGATGGCCACGAGTGCGTGGGCGAGGTATCCGAGGGCGCCGACCCCGATGACTGGCCAACGCCAGCGGGAGCTGACCAGGCAGGCGATGAGGCAGGTGGCGGTCCACGCTGCGGCGCCTCCGGAGACGGCGGTGCTGGCTGAGAGCAGCGAGAGCCCCCAGACGGCCGTCGCGGGGGTCAGGAGTGCGATGACCCACCGACGTGCGGGCAGCCCGCCGCCGCGTCCGACGCGGAGGAACCGGCCGAAGTACAGGCCGGTGAGGCCGGCGAACAGCTGGAGGATGGAGAGGGCCACGATCAGGACCTGTGCCTGGGGGAAAGCCGCGGAGAACGACGACCCGGCGGCGACGGTGGAGGCCAGCGTGAGGGTGGCGATCGAGATCGCCGTGTAGTTCCACGTGGTTCGCACCCTGCGCGTCTGCTCGTGTGCCATGCAACCGGAGCGTAGACCAGTGACAATTGTCACCGGCGGCGCGTGCGGAAACTCAGGCAAGGAGGTGACACGGCGGCAGTGTCGGTGACCGTTGTCCAGCTGAAGGATGGAGTCACGGTCAACTCCGGACCTCCCCGACAACAAGGACATCACCATGATCACCACCTTTCAGGACTTCGCCGCCAGCTTCCCCAGCTACGCTCAGTGGCTGGGCGTCATGCTCATCGCCGCCATCCCCTTCGTGGAGTCCTACGCCGGATCCCTCATCGGCGTGGTGATCGGACTGCCTGCGGCCGTGGCGATTCCGGCGGCTGTCGTCGGCAACATTGGTTCGATGCTGGTCTTCGTGCTCTCCGCGCACCGCGTGCGTGGCAGCATCATCGCGCGCAAGGGTGGACCCGGCGCGGAGTCGGCGAAGCGGAAAAGGCTGCGCGCCACCTTTGACCGCTACGGCGTTCCCGGGGTGAGCCTGCTCGGCCAGACCATGCTCCCCAGCCAGATCACCTCCGCGGCCCTGGTGTCCTTCGGGGCCAACCGCAACGCCGTCATCATCTGGCAGATCATCTCGATCACCCTGTGGGGGATCGTGATCGGTGGGCTCACCGCTCTCGGTGTGTCTGCACTGTGATTCACCGGATCGATGCGGGTCGCCGGTAGTACGCTAGTCAGGATCACCACCACCGAGGAGTAACCCCATGGGTTTTTTTGACAAGCCGGGCAAAGGCGGACTTGAGTCCCTGTCCCAGGGTCGTTTCGCGCGACTTTTTGATGCCAATAATGTCAATTATGGCACCGACGACGATGGCGATATCATGGCGGGCTTTGGTCCGGGGATGTTCTGGCTCATGGCCGCCGGATCTGACGGAGACATCCTCCGCATCCAGAGCCGGTGGATGGCGACAATCCCCGCAGACCAGTACGACCGTGTCGTCCAGTTGGGTAACGATTTCAACGCCAGTCACTACTTTCCGCGGTGCTTCGCCCAGCGCGACGAAGCGGGCGACGTGATCGCATTCTGCGACATCGTCGCGGACTGCACCTCCGGCGTCACCGACGAGCAGCTCGATATCTATATCTCGGCGGCCACCACCACGGCTAACCAGTACTATGACGTCCTCGCTCAGGAGTATCCCGACATCGCAGCAGGCATTGAGGTTGATTGACGCCCAGGTCGGCGGAAACCGGGCATCAATCTGTTCGATCAGGAGGACTGGAACGTGGATTTTCACGAAGCCCACGCGGAGCTTGACCGCATTCAACCCTGGAAGCACGGAGTCACTCGCACCGCGGCCACCGAATCGGTGGTGCGCCGCATCGAGGCCGAGGGCCCGCGGGAGGTCATGCCGCGAGCCCTCATCGACCTGGTCGAGGCGTATTCCTTCACCGACCAGACCGCGCCCGGGTTTGCCGCCTTCGCCCGGCTGCTGCGCCTGTGGGACGAGTCGCCCGAAATTTTCGATGACCTGGACACCCGCAACATGTTCTGGGAATTCAAGTGGATCGCCAACGATCTCGCTGATGTCCGCCAGATCTCTCGCGAGCAGGCTTCGGCGTTCTTCGACGATATGCGGCGGCGTTTCGCTGCGGCCGGTTACGGCTCATCGGCGATACTCCTCAGCGAGTTTCGGGTCGCCTGGAACAGCGGTGACGCCGACGCTGACGTCCGGAGAAGGGCCTGGCTGGCTTCTGGGCGAGACAAGTTTGACGACTGCCGCGCCTGCCGCATCGGCAATCAGGTGCGTTTCTTCCTCGACCAGGGTCGTCACATCGAAGCCGTCGAGTTGGGGCTCACCCAGGACTCATCCTGCAATCGAGAGCCGGCGGCGACTTTGCACGCGCTCGCACTGGCGCAGGTTCTCGCCGGAGATGGAGCAGGGGCCGGTGAGACCTATCGGGCCGCCCTGGCCAGTGTGGACCGCCATCAGGGGCTCGGTGCCACCAGCCGAGGTCATCTGTTCGAGGCCCTAGGCCGCGGCGGTGCACTGGACGAAGCGCTCGCCTATCTGCGAGACGACGACCCTGGCGTGCTGGTCACGACCGCTCCGGAACTCCACCGCCTCCGGCTGCTCATGAGCGTGGTCGCCGGGTTGAGCGCCCACCCGGATGCGGCCGACACACCCACCTTCCTTCCCCTCGACGGGGTGGCAACGGTCGGCGAACTCCGGTCCTGGGCCATCACGGAGGCCGGGCCCATCGCCGACGCCCTTGACCACCGGAACGGCAATACCGTCCTCGCTGCGAAGCTTGCCGCGGCAGAACAGGCGGGACTCGCACCCGAACCGCTGATTCTGGCGCCCGTCGTGGTGACGCAGACGCCCGAGGGGTCAACGCCCACGGACACGCCCGCCGAGCTTGCGTCGGCCCGGCCAGCCGACCCACCGGATGCCGAATCCCTCGCCGCTGAGCTTCGGTTCGCGGAGGCGGCCACCGCCTATGAGACGCAGGCGGCAGCCAGGGAGGCGTCCGGCCTGCTCAGCGACGCTGGCCTGAGTTGGGCTGAAGCTGCGGTCTGTCACGACGAGAACCGCGACCGTCCGGCCGCACATGACGCCTACCGTCGCGGTGTCGCGTTGTTGATGGCGGGGGGCGCCGAGCCCTCGCTCAGTGCGCGTGTGCTCGCTACCTGGGCTCCGCTCGCCTTCGTCTCGGGCGACAGCTCCGCCGTGCTGGATCCCCTTGAGCAGCTTCTTCGGCGGGTCTCGACCAGCGAGGACACCGAGACGACAGCCGTTCTTCTCGACACGAAGGCTCGCGTGCTCGCCTCGCTGCCCGCAGCCGACCGCGCTCCCGGGCGAGACCTGGAGACCGCCGCTGAGGCCGCAACCGGTGCCGCTGAGGCGTTCGCGCAGGCCGGTGAGATCGCCGATGCTGCCGAGTCCTTCTGGGTCGCTGGTCGGGTACTCAGCGACGCGGGGCTGTCTGAGCGTGCCGTCTGGGCGCTCGAGTCGGCGTTCGAGGGCTTCAGCCTCGCCCGCCGATCGGACCGGCGTCTGGACGTGGCCGATGCCCTGGTGACCGAGTTACGTGCCAGCGGACAGGACGCCCGCGTTGAGGAGTTCATCAGGAAACTGAACCAGCACTGACCTCCTCCCCAGGTCACCCGCCTCTGCCCGGTGGCGTCAGGTGGGGGTGCGGGTGAGCCCGTCGAGGTGCGCCCGAAGGTGTTCGGGGATGTCCACGCTGTCGTGATCGATGAGCCACTGGACCTGGAGACCGTCCATCAGCGCGACGATGTCCGCACTGGCACTGTCAGGGTCGACCCCGGAGCGCAGGAGGCCGCGTCGCTCGAGGTCGGTGAGCGCGGCCGCGATGTCGCGGCGGAGACGCCGATAGCGGTCGACGAAGTAGTCATGGGCGGGGTGTGCGGGGTCGGATGCCTCTGCTGACAGCATGGTGAACAGGGCAACGATCTCGCGTTGGCTGGTGTTGTGGATGACGACCTCGACGAGTCGGTCGAGAAAGTCCAGGCCATCCTCGTGCGGGTCGGCACCGGCGAAGAAGGTGTCGCCGTCGATGCGGTCCCGTGCCGAGAGCACCGCGGTGAGCAGGTTTTCCTTGGAAGGGAAGTGGTGCAGCAGGCCTGCGCGCGACACGCCGCACGCCGTCGCCACCTGAACCATGCTGGTTGAGGTGTAACCGTCGGCGGCGAACAGACCCATCGCCACGGTGACGATCTCCCGTTTGCGTCGATCGCCTTTGGCGTAGCTGCGACGAGGCTCGGCGATGCTCTCGGTGCCCATGGGTCTCCTCAGCGCGGAGGTCAGCGGTGGCGCGGTGCCCTGTGTTAGCGTAGCAATACCAACACTGCTGTCTGTTTTACCTCGAACCTGTCTAGCCTGAAGGAGTGGCGATGCGCTCGTCCGGCAACCCGGCGGACGTACGTCGCGCCCGCAATGCCACGCTGCTGGTTTTCACGATCAACGGTGTGGCGTTCGCCTCGTGGATGGCGCGGGTGCCCGACGTGAGGGAGATCCTCGGGCTCACGCCCGGTCAACTCGGCGTCCTGCTGCTGGCGCTGTCGGTGGGATCCCTGGGTGGGCTGCCCGCCGCCGGATGGGTTGCTCACCGGCTGGGGGCGACCGCCACGGTGCGGCTCGGGATGGCCGCCGCCCTGCCCGGCATCCTTCTCGCTGCGCTCGCCGTCCAGGCCCACCTGTCGATGTATGCGGTCATGCCTGCGCTGTTTCTGCTCGGCCTCGGCGTGGGGATGTGGGATGTCGCCCAGAATCTTGAGGGCACCATCGTCGAACAGGCGCTCAATCGTTCGATCATGCCGTGGTTCCACGCCGGGTTCTCCGGAGGGACGGTCGTCGGCGCGCTCGTGGGCGCGCTGCTGACCTGGCTCGAGGTGCCGATCGGACTGCATCTCGCCGTGGTGGTGGCTCTGAGCCTCGCGCTCGGCTGGTGGGCGACCGGGGCGTTCCTTCCCGCCTTCGATGAGAGCAGCGCGACGCCCGGAACGTCGGCCCGGGGCCGTTCGGCGTGGACCGAGCCGCGCACCCTACTTATCGGTGTCATGGTGCTGGCGGCGGGCTTCACCGAGGGAACGGCCAACGACTGGATGGCGGTCGCGTTCGTTGACGGACACGGCGTGTCGAACGCCATGGGTGTGCTCGCTCTGGCCGTCTTCTTGTCGTTCATGACGGCCGGACGCATCCTCGGCACCCACCTTCTCGACCGGTACGGCCGGGTGACTGTGCTGCGAATTCTGTTCACCTTGGCCCTCATCGGATGCGCCCTGGTTGTCTTCGGCACTCCGGTTCTGGCCTACGTGGGCGCCGCCTTGTGGGGCGTGGGCGCCAGCCTGGGGTTCCCCGTCGGAGTGTCGGCAGCATCCGACGATCCGGCCAAGGCGCCGATGCGGCTCAGTGTCGTCTCCACGATCGGCTACGGCTCTTTCCTGGTCGGACCCCCGCTCATCGGTTTCCTGGGGGATCTGGTCGGCATCCTGCCAGCCCTCCTGGCTGTGGGTGCGATGTCCTTGGTCGCCATCGCGCTGGTTCCGGTTGCTCGACCCCTCCCCGGGAACGAGCCCACCAACGACGCGCCGGCCGGCAACCGCCGCTGAGACGTGGTCCCGGACACCTGCTGCGCGCTGGCCGGGGACCGTCGCCTGAGCTGTCCACAGGGGAGGGTGATCCGGTGGTGGCGAGATGCGGTGCGCGGGTAGTCTCACCCCATGGCTGTCCCAACCTCACTCGAACGCATGGTGCGCCAGCACGACAACGACATCACCGCGATCTACGAGATGCTCGGGCGGATCGAGGCCAAGCAGGACCGCCACGACAACCGTTTCGACGAGATCGGCGCAGATCTTGAGCTGCTCAAGTCTGATGTGGGGACGTTGAAGTCTGATGTGGCCACCCTCGGTGATCAGATGGCGGAGGTCCTGGACCTGCTGCGCAAGCGGTGATCCGTCGGCCGCGCTCCCACGCAGGTCGGGCTGAGCGCTTGGCGTATACAGCTGAGCGTGTGGGCCATGGCTCGTCCGGGGCCGTGCTGGTGGGCTGGAACCCGGAAACCGCGAGCCAAGGAGAACATCATGAAGATCGCCGTCTTCGGTGCCATCAGCAGCACCGGGCGCCTCGTCATCGATCAGGGTCTGCCAGTCCACGCTCGGCATCGGGACGAGCCGGAGCAACCCGAGCTTCGGGTGGCGTCATCTCATGTTCGGTCTGCTGTGCGTCAGGTGTTGGCCGACCACGAGGACCAGGAGGCAGCGGTCCGGGCGAGTGGCCTCGACTGGACCATCGTTCGGCCCTCCGCCTTCGTCGACGACCCGCAGCCGGGCCTTCGGCACGGGTTCGGACCCGCCGAATCCGGCCTCACGGGAAAAGTGGGGCGTGCCCAGGTGGCCGAGTTCCTGCTGGCGGAGACCAGAGCTTCTGGCCACGTCGGCCAGTGGGTGGCCCTCTCGGCGTAGCAGCCTGCCCATGGGCATGGTTGAGGGTCTCCTCGACGGCCCCCGCGCCCGGGAGGCCTTCATTCTGCGGGCTTTGCTCGATCCGCCGTGGTCGCTGCGGGTGGAGGACGAGGCGGCGCTCACGCTGATCGCGGTCGTGTCCGGACGCGCGTGGATCGTCCATGACGGTGCTCGCCGGACCCTCCTCGTGCCCGGCGAGGTGGCGCTGGTCCGAGGGCCTGACCGCTACACGGTGGCCGACCCCCCTGAGGCGATGCCTGAGGTCATCATCCCTGCCGTGGGTGAGTGCGTCAGTGAGAGTGAGGCTCGCCCGCTGGAATCCGCGTGGGACCGGGGGATCCGTACCTGGGGGCCGGGCGGGGACACCGTCATGCTCGTGGGCACCTACTCCGCCGCGGGTGAGGTGAGCCGTCCCCTGCTGGACCGACTGCTGGACGCGGCGCTCATCGCCGCGGTCCGCGCCTGGTTCTCCCAGCAGGGGGCGGCCGCGCCCGGCTGGTTCCGGGCTCAGGAGGAACTGACCGTGAGCCGGGCTCTCGCCCTCCTCCACGACGACGCTGCCCGCAGCTGGACTGTCACCGACCTGGCGCATGAGGTCGGAACCTCCAGGGCGGCACTGGGACGACGGTTCGCCCGCCTCGTCGGCGAGCCTCCGATGAGCTATCTGACCGGGTGGCGGCTGGCTCTGGCCGCTGACCTGCTCCAGGGCACCAGCCTGACGGTGGCCGCCATCGCCACCCGGGTCGGCTACGCCACGCCCTTCTCGCTGAGTTCCGCCTTCAAACGCCGGTACAAAGTGGGTCCTCAGCAGTACCGCCGCGGGGGTGTCCTCCCCAGCCCCACAACCCGTGGGGTCTCTGCCTGCGCGGCCGCCGGACTTCTCATGATCGCAATCCTCCCCGGGGTCGCGCGAACCTGGCCGGGGGCTTCCGATGTCCGGCTGCTGGGTTCACCATGGAAGGATGAACCCACCATCGGCCCCGAGGTCGGGAGTCGCGTTGCTGCCGCAGGTCGAGGCGTTGGTCCAGCAGTGGCTGGCCGAGTCGGCTGGCGCCGGCGGCGCCCGAACGGGGCGCCAGCTCGCTGCGCTGCTGCAGGATCCGGATGGTCTGAGCTTTGCGGTCGGCTTCATCGACCGGGTGATCCGTCCCGAGGATCGTCGGGCGGCCGCGTCCAATCTTGCTGAACTCGCCCACCGGGCTCCGGCCTTTCTGCCCTGGTACCAACGGGCGGCCGTGCGCCTCGGCGGGCGGCTGGGTCCGGTCGTCCCCGGGCTGGTTATCCCGATCGCGCGTCGCGCGCTCCGGCAGGTCGTCGGCCACCTGCTGATCGACGCCTCCGACGTCCACCTCGGCCGGGCGCTCGCGCGGTTCCGTCGGCGCGGGGTTTCGATCAACCTCAACCTGCTCGGTGAGGCGGTCCTGGGGCGGACCGAGGCGGCGCGGCGGCTGGACCACACCCGTCGGCTTCTGGCGCGGGAGGATGTCAGCTACGTCTCCCTGAAGGTCTCGGCGGCCATCGCACCGCACAGCCCCTGGGCTTTCGACGAGACCGTTGAGGAGATGGTGGCGACGCTGCTGCCGGTGTACCGGAGGGCAGCGGTCGAGGCGACCTTCCTCAACCTCGACATGGAGGAGTACCGCGATCTCGGGGTGACCCTGGCCGTGTTCACCCGGCTGTTGGACCACCCCGACCTGCTCGAGTACGAGGCGGGCATCGTGCTCCAGGCGTACCTGCCGGACGCGCTGCCGGCGATGATCCGGCTGCAGGAATGGTCCCGCGCCCGCCGGGAACGCGGTGGTGCCGCCATCAAGGTGCGGCTTGTCAAGGGGGCCAACCTGCCGATGGAACGGGTGGACGCCTCCCTCTACGGCTGGCCGCTGGCGACCTGGCCGACCAAGCAGCAGACCGACACCCACTACAAACGGGTGCTCGACTACGCCCTGCACCCCGACCGGTTGCGCAATGTCCGCCTCGGTGTCGCCGGACACAACCTGTTCGATGTGGCCTACGCCTGGATTCTGGCCGGCGAGCGGCGCGCCCGCGACGGCATCGACATCGAGATGCTGCTCGGTATGGCCGAGGGGCAGGCCGAGGCGGTTCGCCGCACCGTGGGCCGGCTGCTGCTCTATGTGCCGGTGGTGCACCCGAAGGACTTCGACGTGGCGATCGCCTACCTGGTGCGTCGGCTCGAGGAGGGAGCCAGCCGGGAGAACTTCATGTCCGCCGTTGTCGGCCTGGCCCACGATCCGGTGCTGTACACCCGTGAGCGGGACCGGTTCGCCGCCTCTCTGGCCGAGGTCGACGCCGACATCGCCTTGCCCAACCGTCGCCAGGACCGGACCCGCGACGTGGTGGCGATGGTTGGGCCCGGCGAGTTCGGTAACGCTCCCGACACCGATCCGGCGTTGCCGGCGAACCGGGCCTGGGCACGCGCCATCACCGCACGGATCGGTGGATCCACTCTGGGCCACGAGCTCGTCGACCAGCACACCGTGACCAGCGCGGCCGACCTGGAGGCCGTCCTCGCCGACAGCGACGCCACCAAGGCATGGTCGGCGCGCTCTGCGCCAGCACGCGCCGACATCCTACGCCGCGCCGCTCGCGCGTTGGAGAACGCACGGGCGGACCTGCTGGAGGTGATGGCCGCCGAGTGCGGGAAGACGCTCGAGCAGGGCGACCCGGAGGTGTCGGAGGCGATCGACTTCGCCCACTACTACGCCCTGCTCGCTGAACAGCTTGACGGCATCGACGGTGCCCGGGCGGTTCCGGTGGGGCTGACGGTGGTGACCCCGCCCTGGAACTTCCCGGTGGCAATCCTTGCCGGGTCGGTTCTCGGCGCGCTCGCTGCAGGAAGCCGGGTCATCGTCAAACCCGCCCCGCAAGCGCGTCGCTGCGGTTCGCTGGTGGTCAACGCACTGTGGTCGGCCGGTGTGCCGCGGGCGGCCCTCGCCCTGGTCCATGTCGGGGAGGGTGAGCTCAGCCGGACGCTGATCAGCGATCCGCGGGTCGACCGGGTCATCCTGACCGGCGGCTTTGCCACGGCCGAACTGTTCCGGAGCTTCCGCCCCGATCTCGGGTTGCTGGCCGAGACCAGCGGGAAGAACGCCCTCATCGTCACCCCACAGGCCGACCTCGATCTGGCCGTGCGTGACCTGGTCGCCTCGGCCTTCGGTCATGCGGGCCAGAAGTGCTCGGCCGCTTCGCTCGCCATCCTCGTGGGGTCTGTCGCCGATTCGCGCCGGTTCCGGACCCAGCTGGTCGATGCGGTCTCGTCGCTGCGGGTGGGGTTCCCCGACGATCCGCGGGTGCAGATGGGTCCGCTGATCGAACCGGCGGGCGGCAAGCTGCTCCGGGCCCTCACCAGCCTGGCTCCGGGCGAGCGGTGGTTGGTGACCCCGCGCCAACTGGATGACCGGGGGCGGCTGTGGACGCCCGGGGTCAAGACCGGCATCCGGCCGGGTTCGGAGTACCACCTCACCGAGTACTTCGGCCCCGTGCTCGGCCTGATGCGTGCCGCCGACCTGGAGGAGGCCATCGCCTGGGCGAATCAGGTTCCCTACGGGCTGACCGCGGGTCTGCACTCGCTCGACTCCGGCGAGGTCGACCGGTGGGCGGCCGCCGTCCAGGCCGGGAATCTGTACGTGAACCGTTCCACCGTGGGGGCGATCGTCCGGCGTCAGCCTTTCGGCGGCTGGAAGCGGTCGGCCGTCGGTGCCGGGGCGAAGGCGGGGGGACCCAACTATCTGGTCGGGTTGTGCGACTGGCGATCCGAACCGGCCACCCGGACGGCGCCGCTGGGGTCGACCGCGACCCGGGTGCTCGATTCGGCCCGACGTCTCGGCCTGTCGGCCGATGAGGCGTCCGTCCTGGAGCGCAGTCTCGGTTCGGACGCCCGCAGCTGGGTCGAGGACTTCGGCCTGCTGCGGGATGTCTCAGGTCTGCCGGCTGAACGGAACGGGCTGCGGTACCGCCCAGTGCCGGTTATCGTCCGCGACGAGGCCGGTAGCCCCGGTCAGCTGCTGCGGGTGGTGGCCGCAGGACTGCTGGTCGGCGCTCCGGTCACCGTCTCGTCGGCCGTGGTCCCGGCACCGCGCCTGCGCGAGGTACTCAGCGGCCTCGGCGTCACTGTTGCGGTCCAGAACCCTGCCACCTGGGCCGAGGCACTCCAGCAGTGTCCGCCCACCCGGGTTCGGTTGCTCGGCGGCGACCCGGTGACCTTCGCGGCCGCTGCCCGCGGTCGCCCGGACATCGCGCTGTACGCTCAGCCGGTCGTTGAATCGGGCCGGATCGAACTGCTGACCTTCCTTCAGGAGCAGTCGGTGAGTGTCACCGCGCACCGTTTCGGGGCGCCGAGCCTGCTCACCACCGGGTGGGACTGGCGTGGACCTTGACGGTGAGCGGGGCCGGGGCGGGCCGCGCCGTGTCACCGAGCCGGATGACGAGTTCCGCGGCAGCGGCGACCAGACAGACGACCGCCGCGACCAGCAGGAGCCACCCGCCGGGACCGATCTCCGGCGGCGGTGAGCCGGCCCCGGGCCTGCCTGCCACCATGGTCAGTCCGCCGAGGCCGAAGGCCAGCATGAGCAGTGGGACCCGGAACTGCCACCAGCGTCGCCCGATGACGCCGATGAGCGCGACCACCAGGGCAGCCATCAGGGTGAGCGCACCGATTTTGGCGACGATGCCGTCGTCGGCGGCGGCCAGGTCCCACAGGGACCCGTAGACGGTCACGAAGTTGTCGCGCGTGCGGGGGAGATAGAGCTCGAGAAAGCTTGCGGTGAACGCTTGGGTGAGCGCTACCAAGTAGGCCAGCCGCGCGGCGAAGGCCACGCTGAAGCTGCCTGCTGAGCGGTTGACAGCAGTCGACATGATGCCCGTTCCTCTGGGGGAAACCTGGGCAGACGCTAGCACGACGTGGGGCAGCTGCCGGTTAGGCTGGTCGACCAGGAGGCGATGCGATGAGCCGGGACGAGCGTCAGCAGGCCATGTGGCAGCGGACTGCGCCGGTCTATGACGCCAGCATGGCGCGGTTGGATCGCCGGTTCATGGCCGAGAGCCGCGCCTGGATCTGCCACCGGGCCCATGGGGACGTTCTCGAGGTTGCCATCGGCACCGGCCTGAGCCTGCCGCACTACCCGGCCGATGTCCGGCTGACCGCCCTGGAACGCAGCCCGGCGATGGTGCAGCAGGCCCGCTCCCGCGCTGAGGCCGAGCAGGTGGCGGTTGCCTTCGAGGTGGGGGACGTCCACGCGGTGCCTTTTCCGAAGGAGAGTTTCGATGCGGTCGTCTGCGCTTTCGCTCTCTGCGGGGTGCAGGACCTGTCGGCTGCGGTCGCCGCGATGGTCGGCGTCCTCCGCCCCGGCGGCGACCTGCTGCTGGCCGATCACATCGGGTCGTCGAACCCGGTGCTGCGCGCTGGCCAGTACCTGATGAACGCCGTCACCGTCCCGAGCCAGAACGAGCACTGGACCCGCCGCCCGTTGAGGACGGTCCGCGATCTCGGCATGGACATCGTGGCCACCGACCGGCTCCACCACGGGATCATCGAGCGGATTCATGCCCGGAAGGGCTGAGCGGAGCCGCCCCCCGGCCCGCCCCGGATCCTGCGACCGGTGCCCTCAGCTGGCCAGGAGCTCCCCGGCGTGGAGCGCTGCCCGCAGCCGGGACGCGTCGAGCTGGCTGGCCGCCGACTGGTCGGCGATCCACTGGTCGCCGGACCCCAGGGTGCGGCAGGTCGCCTGGAGCGCCGCCGAGACGGCACCGACCGCCGCAGCGAGATCGCCCAGCTGACTGATGGTGACGGTCGGCGCGCAGTTCAGGTCAGCGAGCAGGCGATCCCGGTAGCGGGTCGAGGCGGCGTTGATCCGTGATCCCAGCGGGCCTCCCAGCACGATGCACTCCGGATCACAGGCGACGGTCACCGCGGTCAGCACCACCTGCAGCGCCTCGTGGAACTGCCGGCGCAACTCGGCCTGAGTCTCGGCACCGGCGTCATCGAACAATTCGGCGGGATGGTTCAGGCTGACGCCGGTCGCGGCCGCGCGCCGGGCCAAGCCCGGGCCGGTGACGAGTTGGTCCAGCCGGACCTCGTCGGGGCCGATCGGCAGGTGGCCGAAATTACCGATCGTTCCGGTCAGGCTCCGCAGCACGTGTCCACCGCGGGCGAAACCGACGCCGAGGCTCGCGCCGAGCAGCAGCAGCACTGAGCTCGAGCGGCCGCGGGCGGCGCCGTAGCGCAGTTCTCCGGACATGGCGAAGTTGGTGTCACTGTCGAGCAGCAGTTCGCGGCCGAGCCGGGATTCCAGCGTGGTGAGGAACGCCGGGTCGGCCAGCTGCGGCATGGTCGGCGTCTCGGTGATCGCGGTGCCGCCGACGCGGACCGCACCGGGAACGCTGATCCCGACGACGCTGGTGGCAGCCCAGGCCGGTCCGGCGACCGACGCCAGCGTGTCGGCGAGCCAGTCCGCCACCATGGTGGGCTCGGTCGCCGTGCTTGTCGGGGACTGGCGGGCGATGACGGGACGTCCGCCGAGGTCGGCGACGATGATGGTCGTGTTCGACTGGCCGACGTCGACGCCGACGGCATGGCGCGGTCCGGGCCCGACGCGTCGGACAGCGTCGGTCTCCGGCCGTTCGGTTGATGTGGTGCTCGTGATGGACCCTGGGGGGGTAGGTGTCACGACGCGCCCTCCTTCGATTGCGGTCTGTCTTTCAAGGTAAGGCACGCACACCGCAGAACCCGGGATTTCCGGTGCGCTCGCCGCATGTTGCCCGACATCCGGCCGCCAGCGCCAGCCCCGGCCGTCAGCACTACCGGGGTGGCGCCACGTCGCTCAGCCGGCGGCTCGGCGCACCAGGTCGCGGAGTCGGGTCTCGACGTCGGCGTTCCATTCCACGATGGCGAACGCGGTCGGCCAGATGGCTCCGTCATCAAGGTGGGCGTCCTCATTGAAGCCGACGTGGCCGTAGCGGGTGTCGAACTTCGAGGCGGGCTGGTAGAAGAGCACCACCTTGCCGTCGCGGGCGTACGAGGTGAAGCCGTACCAGGTTTTCGGATCCAGGCCGGGTGCCTCCTGGCTCACGATGACGTGGAGACGTTCGGCGATTGTCCGGTCGAGGCCGTTGAGAGCGGCAATGGCGTCAAGACAGGCCTGGAGCTCCTTGGCCTTCCGCGCTGCCCCCTTCACGCCCTTGGCCGCGGCGAGCTCGTCGGCTCGTTGTTTCATGGCCGCCCGCTCCGCTGCGCTGAATCCGCCGGGCTCCGTCATGGTCGTGGTCTCCCTGTTCTTGACGCGGTGTCGCGTGCTCTGCGTTACGGTAGGTGCCGCCGTCGGGAGCCGCAACTGGCCGCCGGGTCGGAGCTCAGTGACGGTCCAGGCGATAGTGAAGGCGGAGGACCCGCCAGCGCCACAGCCGGAGTTCATGATCGGTCCGCAGGGTTCCCTCGGCGTCGGTGTAGACGTGAAAGGTCTCCCGGAGAGGGGTGAGAGCGGCGTGGGTGCCGGTGTCATCGACCACCAAATAGGCTCCGGGCCCGCCGAAACGCCTGCCCGGGGAACGGAGGAGCAGCGAGCCGTCGGCCGCCACGGTCGGCTTGAGGAAGACCTGGAGGTTGCCGTGCGGCAGCGGGAAGGTGACCTGGACGACGGGGCCATCGGCTCCGGGGAGCCAGCTCTGACGGTAGTAGCCGGAGTAGACGAAGTCGCCGGTGGATCGTAGCCGCCGCAGCCAGGCCGAGCCGAGGTGATCGCCGTCAGGCCCGATGAATCGCCGGACCTCGCTGGTCATACCGTGGGCGACCTCGAGCGGGCGGGTGGGGATGGCGAGCTGACGGACCCGTCGGCTGAAGAAGGTCGCGATCAGCTCTCCGCCGGGGCGGAACAGCGGCTCCCACTCCGACCAGACCTCCATCCGCCAGCGCGCGGTGTTCTCGTAGAAGTCGGCCACGGCAGGGTCGAGGCGGGCAGCGTCGAATCCAGGGCCGTCAAGAGTCGCCATGCTCGCCAGCAGGCCAGCCTCGGCATCGGCCGGTGGAACCGTCGCGCCGAGACGCTCGGCCTCGTCGGCGATCCACTGGTCGCCGATCTCATCGTCCGCGCGTCCGCGGGGGGCGTCGAGCCAAGTGTGCTTCCCGGCCAGATCCACCGGTTGTCCCACCAGGCGCCACCAGCGCCTGGTCAGGCGGTCGATTCTCTTCATCCCGCCAGCATCTCAGACGCCGGGGCCCGGTCGGCTGTCAGGGCGACGACGGCTGCCGAGATCGGCAGAATCCAGAACTCGCGGCGCGACAAGCGTGGACGCGGCACGATGAGGATCAGCACCACCGACCAGCCCAAGGAAGGGTGACGCCACCATGAAGAAGATCATCAACGCTCCCGATGCCTTCGTCGACGAGTTCGTCGAGGGAATCCTGCTCGCACATCCGGACCAGGTGAAGACGCCGGCCGATGATCTGCGGGTGCTCGTCCGGGCCGATGCCCCCGTCGCCGGCCAGGTCGGCATCGTCACCGGCGGCGGTTCGGGTCATCTGCCGCTCTTCAAGGGCTATGTCGGTATGGGTCTGTGCTCGGGGGTCGCCATCGGCAATGTGTTCAGCTCGCCCAGCTCGGAGCAGATCTTCGAGGCGACGAAGGCCGTCAATGGCGGCGCCGGTGTCCTTTACCTGTACGGCAACTACGGCGGTGATGTGCTCAACTTCGACCTCGCTGCGGACCTGGCTGATCTGGACGACATTCCCACCGCGACCGTTCTCGGCCGTGATGATGTGGCCAGCCAGCCACGGGAGAACAGGACCGAGCGCCGCGGGGTCGCCGGGATCCTGTTCGCCTACAAGGCTGCCGGTGCCGCCGCCGAACGGGGCGACAGCCTGGCCGAGGTTGCCGCCGTCGCCGAGGATGTGGTGGAGCACACCGCCACTATGGGCATCGGGTTGGCTCCGACGATCCTCCCGACGACCGGCCAGCCGAGCTTCGAGCTGCCCGACGGTGAGATGGAGATCGGTATCGGCATCCACGGCGAGCCGGGCATCCGCCGCGGCCCGCTCGAGAGCGCCGACGATATCGCTGCTCATCTGACCGGTGCGGTTGCCGATGACCTGGAATTGGCCGAGGGCTCGCGCGTGGCCGTGCTGGTCAACGGGCTCGGGGCCACCCCACTGGAAGAGCTGTATGTGCTCTACCGTGCGGTGCACCGGGACCTGGGTGCGCGCGGCATCAGCATTGAGAAGAACTATGTCGGCGAGTACGCCACCAGCCTGGAGATGGCCGGGGCATCGATCTCGGTGCTGGAACTTAACGATGAGCGGTTGGCGCTGCTCAACGCTCCGGCGCGCTCACCCTTCTTCGCGGAGAACTGAGCCGATGGATGCCTCCGCACTGAAGGCCCGCATCCGCGCGGCACTGGACCTGCTCATCGACAGCGCCGATGAGCTGCGTGACCTCGACCAGGCGCTCGGCGATGGCGACCTCGGCATCACGGTCAGCGCCGGGTCCCGGGCCGTCATCGATGCGCTCGACGGTCTCGCCGACGACGCGGCGCCCACCGAGGTGCTCCGGGTCAGCGCCAAGGCCTTCGCCAACGCGAACCCGTCCACCATGGCCGCGCTCGTGGCCGGGGCACTGCTGGCCGGGGCGAAGACCTGGGCGGACATCAGCGATATCACCGTGCTCGATGCGCACCGGTTCGTCGCAGCGGCGGCCGACAGCATCGCGGTGCGGGGCAAGACCCAACCCGGGGACAAGACGATCCTCGACGGGCTGATCGCGGTCCGGGATGTCCTCGCCGATGCCGATGCCGATGGCGCGGTGGACGCCTCGGTTGCCGCGGCGGCCGATGCCCTCGAACGGACCACCGCTCTGCAGTCACGACGCGGCCGGGCAGCCTGGCTTCAGGAGCGCAGTGTCGGCCAGCCTGACCCCGGGTCGACAGCCCTGCTTCGCTTCATTGAGGCGTGGCAGACCGTCGGAGAACGACCGTAGCCAACGAAGGGTGGTGCCACGCGCTGCTCTCGCTGAAGCTGCCGTTGGCACACCCTCGCCTCGCCGGTAGAATCAGTTCGCTATGGGGGCGCGGTCGCAGTGTTGACCGCGGGGGTGGTCATCGCCTCCGCGTGGGCCCTGTTCGGCCTGTTCCGGCGGGTGACGCCGGCGGGCTTGGCGGTGATTCTCACGCTGTCGACGCCGGTGACCGTCACGATTCTGCTCACTGAGACCCTCGGGGCGCTCAGCCGGTACCGGCCGGTGTGGGTGACGGGCACGGTGCTGGTGCTCTGCGTCGGTGTGTTGGCGACGGCGACGGTGACCCGGTCGTGGGTCGCTCCCGGACCGGCGCTGCGGGCTGGCGTGGCGCGGCTCCGCTCCAGTGGACGTGTCGGCGTGGCCGCGGCCCTGCTCATCGCCGGTGTCGGTATGGTCACCTTCCTCACCGGGGCGGCGACAGCGCCCAACAACATCGACTCGCTCAACTACCACCTGCCGAAGATCATGCGGTGGTTGCAGAACGGGGATCTTGAACCGTTCGCGACCGCCTATCTGCCTCAGCTCTATCTGCCGGCGGGCGCGGAGATGGTCCAGGGCACCCTGTTCATCCTCACCGGGACCGACCACAGCATGTTTCTTGCCCAGTGGGCAGGTCTGGTTCTCGCGGTCACCGCGATCGTGGTGAGTGCGCGCAATCTCGGGGTCGGGCCGGCCCACGCTCTGCTCGGTGGTGCGGTGTTCGCCTCGGCACCGCTCGTCGTAGGTGAGGCTGCCACGACCCAGAATGACCTGCTCAACGCCGGTCTGGCCGTCGGTGTTCTCGCCTGCCTCACTACACCCCGGGACACGATCCCCCGGGCCGGGTGGACGGTGGCGATGCTGGCCGCCCCCGTTCTGGCAGCGACGGCGGTGGCGGTGAAGCCCACCGGCGCGGTTTTCCTGATCCCGCTGGTGCTCGGGGAGGTCGTCGTTCTGGCGCGGGCCCGTCCCCGGCTGATCCCGACGGTGGCCGTGGTGGCTGTCGTGGCAGGTCTGGTGCTCAACGCCGGGTGGGCGGGGCGCAATCTCAGGGTCTTCGACACCCCGGCGGGTCCGGACCTCGGCCTCACCGTCACCGGCAGTCACGCCCGGGCGGCCGTCGCCAATGCGGTGAAGAACCTCGGGTACAACCTCGCCGTGCCGGCGCCGGAAGCGGTCAATGAGCAGATCGGATCCACCCTCGGCGGCATCTCCGAGGCGTTGACCGGGCTCTCCCCGGACGATCCGGCCTACTCCTTCGGGCCGTACTCGGTCGACTCCCAGCGCAATGAGGACCGGGCGGCGAACCTGGGTCAGCTGCTGGTCATTGTGCTCGCCGTTGTGGCCTGTGGTGTCGTCGGGCCGCTGCGGCGGCGGATGGGGCCGCTGGTGCTGAGTCTGCTGACCGGTTGTCTGCTGTTCAGCGCCGTCTACACCTGGCTGCCCTGGGGCGGACGTTTGGTGCTCACCCCGTTGGGGTTCGGGTGCATCCTCGTCGGCGCCGCTGTCGGGGTGATTCCCCGAACCTCCTGGCGCACGACCGTCGCGGCGGTGCTGCTGATCGTGATGGGGCTGCAGAGCCTTCCCTGGCTGGTCGCCCAGAAGTGGCGTCCGCTGGTCGGGGTCGACTCGGTGCTCATCACCGGCGACGCCGCCGAACTCGCCGCCAGCCTGCCACCGGAGGAGGCTGCCGACTGGTGGGCCGCAATGGCCTTCATCGACGAGACCGCCCTGCCGGGCAGTGTGGTGGCGATCGCAGGCCCCGGTGCCCACGACCACGAGTACCTGTGGTGGCGCTACCTCGGCAACCGGTACCGGATCATCCACGTCGAGGTCGGCAACCTCTCCGCCGATCTCGGCGCCGGGCCCGCGCCGAACCTCGTGGTGGATCGCTCGGGCGCCTTCGCCGAGCCCGGATTCAGCCCGCACCTTTTCGGCTCGACTACGGTGCTCACCGAGTGAGTATCGCTGCTTACGGTGATCTGAGAGGAAGCGCGATGGCTGACCCCTACCCGATCCGCGCCTACTGGCGACCGATGTTCCCGGAAAAAGGGAAGCCGACGCGGCACTGGCGGAACTCTCCCGCCTGCTGGGGGACCCCGACACGCCGGAGGGCTGTGCGATCGACCTCCCCGACGGGTCGGGCCTCTGGTTCGCCGGAACCGACGGCCGCTGCCTGGAGTTCAGCATGAGCGGTATCGACCTGCTGCGGGTCAACACTCCCGATCAGATGGCAGCAGCCGAGGCTGCTCTGCTGGGGTTTCTGAGGGCGCTGGTCCACGACGGTGCCGCGTGCGCCTACGCGGCACCGCGACGTGAGGAGTACATCTGGAAGCAGCTCACGGCCATGGATGAGGCGATGGACCGGTGGACGCCGCCCGCCACGTTGCCGCTGTGGACCATCCTGGACGGCACCGATGCCCCTGTGCCGGTGGGATGCCAGCTTGTCGGCCGATGTCGAACCCACCGAGGTCACGTCCGGGGTCGCGCTGTGGCACGAGTATCGGTGGGCGCTGATCTGAACGGCCTCAGCAGGCGGCGATCAGCCCGCCTGCTGGCCAGACGGCAGCGAGCCGACGTAGACGATCGACTCCGGGCGGATGTTCGTCACACCCAGGTCGGCGAAGCGGTCGAACAGGCGCGCAAGAACGTCGCTGGTGACGTGTGAGATCTCGCTCCGGGTCGTAGGTGGACCCACCCAGAAGCGGGCCTTCAAGGCGGTGGAGTAGTCGTTGAGCCCGGTCCCAGCACATCGGCGCGGGATCGGACAGGACCCCGTCGGTGCCGGTGAGGATCTCGGCCACCGCATCGCGGAGAGGCCCGATCGGATAGCTGTTCGGGAAGGTGACCTCGATGGCGTGACGCACCTGGTCGTAGCGGGTGTTGACGGTGACCCGGTTGGTGTACAGCTCGCTGTTGGGAATCACCACCGCGCGGTTGTCGTAGGTGCGCAGGATGGTTGCCCGGAACTGGATGTCGATGACCGTCCCCTCATGGTCGGCGGTGCTGATCTGGTCGCCGATGGTGAAGGGGTGGGTGAAGAGGATCAGCATGCCGGCGACGAAGTTCTCGATGATCTCCTTGAGCGCGAAACCGGCCACGATGCTGCCGACGCCGAGAGCGCCGAAGGCAGCGCTGAGGTTGGCCCCGGGCAGCATCACCGAGATGGTGACCACCGGACCGATGGTCCACACGATCGTCGCGGCCGCTCGTGCGACGATCCGGCTACCGCCGGTGGGGAGGCCAACGCGGTTGGCAGCGGCTCCGGCCCCGCGCTTGACTGCACGCGCCAAGGCCCAGGTCGCCAGCAGGAGCCCGATCCCGATGAGCAGGTTCGGTAGCTGCTCCAGGAACCCGTCCCACCAGTGCTGCGGTTGTGCGTCCATCGCCGGTCCTCGATCTCTCTGGTGAGAATCACGCTAGCGACCAAGGCTCGCTACCGCAGGGCCGCGTTCACCCGGGCGACGGTCAGGGCGCTGCCCGCAGGGAGGTCGACGAGGGCATGGTCGTGGGCGCCGAGATCGCGGTAGCTGCGTTGCAGGCCGGCCGCGACGGCCCCTGCGGCCCCGGAGAACTCGCCCAGTTCGCTGACCGGGATGGTGGGGGAGACCGCGAGCGTCGCCTCCATGCCGGCCCGGTCGCGCGCGGTGTCAGCGCCCACCTGGGTGCCGACGCGACCGCCCAGGACGATGCAGTCGGGGTCGCAGGAGACAGCGACGGCAGTGAGCACGATCAGCAGGGCCTGATCGAACAGTTGCCGCAGGTGCAGACGTGAGCTGTCGGAGGTCGGGAGGAACAACTCGGCCGGATCGTCGAGACTGACGCCGGCCTCGGCGGCCCGCCGCAGGATGCCGGGGCCGGTCACCATGTGTTCCAGCCGGGCGCCGAGTGGCCCGACGGGCAGTTGCCCGAACTCGCCGACGATCCCGTTGCGGCCCTGGAGCAGTCGGCCGCTGATGGCCAGGCCGACGCCGAGCCCGGTCCCGATGGTGAGCATGGCGGCGGTGGAACTACTGCGGGCCGCGCCGAAGCGGAGCTCACCCAGCAGGGCGTAGTTGGCGTCATTGTCGATGAGCAGGTCGCGTCCCAGCCGCCGGTGCAGGGTAGCGACGAAGTCGCGGTCCTCCACCTGCGGCAGGTTCGGGGCGTTGGTGATGGACCCGTTGTTGCTGCGGACCGCCCCGGGGATGCCGACACCGACCACCGTGACCCGGGGCCAGGTGGGACCGGCCAAGGCGGTGATGACGCCCGTGAGCCAGCGGGCCAGGGCGGCGGCATCGAGGTCGGTCGCGGTGGGCAAGGACTGTGCGACGAGGGGACGTCCGGTGAAGTCGCTCACGATGAGGCGGGTGTTCGAGGCACCCAGGTCGACCCCGACGACCGCGGCACGGTCGGCGACCAGGTCGAGCAGGACAGCACGGCGCCCCCGGGCCTCCGTCTTCACCTCACGGTCCTCGCGGACGATGCCGTCGGCGAGCAGTTGCTCGACGGTGCGGGTGACGGTGGCCGCGGACACCCCGGTGGTGTTGGCGATGTCCCGGCGACTGATCGGTCGCCGCCGGAGCAGCTCGGTCAGCACCGTACTGCGGTTCAGCTCACGAGAATCAGGCGCCATCGCCACCTCCTTTGATTGCGAATCGATAACAAACATAGGCCCGTTGCGGTGCTGGGGGCCAGGTTTCCAGAAATTTGTCAGCGAGGGTCTTGCTTTTGATTGCGGCATGAAACTAGAGTCTCGTCGCGTAACCCGGCGCGGTGCCGGGTTTGATGCAGGGGGGACCTGATGAACCGCATTGTCGCGGGGGTGGATCTGGGAGGCACCAAGTGCCTCGGGGTCCTCGCGGGCCTGGACGGTCAGCCGTTCACGCGTCACCGAATCGTGTTGGCCGAGGTGGGGGGCGCCGAGGCCGCGCTGAGCACGATGTGTGCCTGGCTGGCCGATCACGCGCAGCGGTCGGGTCAGGAACTCGTGGGTGCAGGCATCGGGGTGCCCGCCGTCATTGATCCGGACAGCGGGCGTGCCGTCCGCGGGCCGAACACCGGTTGGGACGGCTTCGCCGTGCGCTCGCTGGTCACCGCGCTGTCGTGCCCGGTCGCCCTCGACAATGACGTGAACCTCGCCGCGTACGGCGAACATGCTGTCGGCGCGGCCCGCGGCCATCGCGATTTCGCCGTGGTTGCCGTGGGGACCGGGCTCGGCGGGGCCGTGGTGAGCGGTGGCCGCCTGGTCCGCGGGGCCAGCTTCGCCGCAGGCGAGTTCGCCCTGCTGCCCGTGCCCGCGTCGGCGCTGGTGGCCGGTGACCTGGAGAGTGTGGTCTCCGGTGTGGGCATCGCCCGCGCCGCAGCTGCCTACCTCGCCGACCATCCGGAGGCTGTCGCCACGCTCGGGACGGCGCCGGACGCCCGCAGGGTGTTCGCTGCCGCTCTGGCCGGCGATCCCCACGGGGAGGCGGTGATGGCGCCGGTGCTTGAGGGTGTGGCGATCTGCATCGTCGCGCTCGCCGCGGTCGCCGATCCGGACCTCGTCGTCTTCGACGGGTCCGTCGGGGGTGCGCTGGCCCCCTTCCTCAGCCGGATCGAGGCGCTCCTCGGCGACCGGCTGACCACTGTTCCCACCCTCACCTGTTCCGCACTCCGTCCCACCGCAACCGTGGTGGGAGCCGTCCAGCAGGCCCTGGCTCTGGCGCCCGGGTCCGCCTCGAACCACTCGAAGGAGAACACCCATGTCGAAGGCTGACACCGCTGCGGTGCCGGTGCCACGGCGCCTGCTGCACTGGGCCTCGAAACGAGCCCTGCTGCTCATCTTCCTGGCGCTGGTGACCGTGCTGGCCATCATCTCGCCCGGCTTCCGGTCGCCGGTGAACCTGGTGAACATCGTCGAGCAGCAGTCGATCATCGGCATCGTCGCCTGCGGCATGCTGCTGATGATCCTCCTCGGCGGCTTCGACCTTTCCGTCGGCGCGGTCGGTGCGGCCAGTTCGGTGCTGGCCGCCTGGGCGATGAGCAGCTACGGGATCGGCTGGGGCGTCCTCGCCGGGCTGGTCGTCGGGCTCATCGTCGGCCTCGGCAACGGCCTGCTGATCGCGCACATCGGCATCAACCCGTTCGTGGTCACCCTCGGCACGCAGGTGCTGGTGACCGGGGTGGTGTTCGTCATGACCAACGCGGCGCCGGTGTACGGCGTGCCCGACGCCTTCTCCTTCATCGGCCTGGGCCGGATCGGTCCGGTCCCGGTGGCCGCGCTCATCTACGCGCTGGTGATCGCCGCGGTGGCGATCATGCTGCAGACCTCGCTGTTCGGCCGCCACATCTACGCCACCGGCGGCAACTATGAGGCGGCGCGCCTGGCTGGGGTGAAGGTCAAGCGGGTCACCGTGACCGTGTACATCCTGGGCGCCGTCGGTGCCTCGATCGCTGGCCTGATTCTGCTGGGTCAGACTTCCATCGGGCAGCCCTCAGCCGCCGTCACCTGGCCGCTGTCGGCCATCGCAGCGGTCGCGATCGCCGGGGTCCCGCTGACCGGCGGCAGCGGCGGGGTGGGCAATGTCGTCGTCGGCACGCTCCTGCTCGGCGTCGTCGCCAATGCCCTCAACCAGTTCGGGATCTCCCCCTACTGGCAGCCGGCCATCACCGGCGCCGTCATCATCGGTGCGGTCACCGTCGACACCATCCAGCGCCGCCGCCAGGCGACCTAGACCTACCTGCCCCACTCAACGATTCGCCACATCCATCAAGGAGAAACAGTGAAGAAGCGCACGCTCCGCTCCGGCCTCACCGCCGGAGCCCTGGCCCTGGGGCTGCTCCTTGCAGCCTGCAGCGGTCCGACCGCGGCGACCAGCTCGTCCGGTGACACGATGAACGACGAGAAGGTCGCCATCGGCTCGATGATCTGGAACACCTCGGTGCCGTTCTACTCCAACTTCATCAAGGGTCAGCAGGAAACTGCTGCCGCGATGGGTGCCGAGCTCACCATTGTCGACGGCAAGGGTGACATCGGCACCGAGGTCGCCGGCGTGCAGCAGCTCATCGCTCAGGGCGTCGATGTGATTCTGGTGACGCCCTCCGACGCCAAGGGCATCGCCCCGGCGGTCAAGAAGGCCAACGAGGCCGGCATCCCCGTCTTCGCGGTCAACAACCGGGTCGACACCGATGCCGCCGAGATCGTCACCTTCGTCGGAGCCGATGACGTCGAATTCGGTCGTCAGCAGGCCAAGCTGCTCGGCCAGGCCCTTCCCGACGGCGGCAATGTCGCCTACATGATGGGTGCGCTCGGCACCTCGGCCCAGCTGCTGCGCAAGCAGGGCTTCGACGAGGGCATCACGGAGTTCCCCAACATCACCATCGTCGAGGAGCAGACCACCGACTGGGACACCGCCAAGGCGGTCTCGCTCACCCAGGTGTGGCTCGGCAAGTACGGTGAGGGCAAGCTCGACGCCGTCGTCTCGCAGGGACCCGAGGCGGCCAACGCCGCCAAGTACGCCCAGGAGTCGAACCGCGCCGACGTGAAGTTCATCTTGGGTGACTACCCGGTCGAGGTCCGCAAGGGCATCCAGGACGGCTACATCCTGGGGACGGTCAACCAGGATCCCGGCATCCAGGGTGTGCGCTCCATCGAGGACGCGATCGCTTGGGCCACCGGCAAGACCGCTGACGTGCCGCAGCCGAATGACTACCTCGAGCTGCCGATCGTCACCGCCGAGAACGTCGCCGACTACCCGCCTGCCTGGGGCGAGTGAGGACATACCACGATGAATACGAGTACAACCACGGCGACGCCCCTGGTGGCGATGCGCGGGATCACCAAGTCCTTCGGCCGTAACGAGGTTCTGCACGGCGTCGACTTCACCATCACGGCCGGTTCGGTCCATGGCCTGGTCGGCCACAACGGTGCCGGGAAATCCACCCTGATGAAGACGCTCGCCGGGTTGTACTCCGATTACACCGGGGAGGTGGAGCTGGACGGGACCCCGGTCCAGCTCCACTCCCCGGGCGACAGCCTGGGAGCGGGCATCGCGGTGATCCATCAGGAGTTCGCCCTGGTGCCCGCGCTCAGTGTCGTCGACAACCTGTTCCTGGGTCACGAGACCCACACCTCCACCGGGACGCTGCGCAAGCAGTCGATGCGGAAGCAGGCCGCCGAACTCCTCGACAACCTCGGGTTCGATCTACCGCTCGAAGCCCGGGTGGGCCGCCTCCCTGTGGGTCTGCAGCAGCTCACCGAGATCGCCAAGGCCATCGGCCGCGAGGCCCGTGTCCTGGTGATGGACGAGCCCACCGCCCGGCTGGCACCCGCCGAGCGCGAGGCGCTGTTCCGCGTCACCCGTCAGCTGGCCGCCCGCGGCGTCGGCATCGTCTACATCTCCCACTTCCTCGATGAGGTGCTCGATATCTGCGACGAGGTGACCATCCTGCGCGACGGATCGCTGGTCGACCACGCCCCGGCGAGTTCGCTGACGGTGACCGAACTGTCGCATGCGATCGTCGGCCAGAGTGCGGAGACCTTCGAGGCGACCCCGTGGGCCGCCTCGGGTGCCCCTGTCCTGGAACTGGAGAACTTCGGGCCGGCCGGCCGGGAGGGGTCCCACCTCACCGTCGGCGCGGGACAGATTGTCGGCCTGGCCGGCCTGGTCGGCTCTGGCCGCACCCGGCTGGTTGAGGCGCTGTGCGGGGCCGGGCCGGCGGCGGGAACCGCACGGCTGGCTGGCAAACCCATCTCGTTCGCCTCTCCGGCTGAGGCAGCCGAGGCTGGCGTCGTGCTCGTTCCGGAGGACCGCAAGCACCGGGGGCTGGTGCTGAGCAGTTCCATCACCGAGAACGTGACGCTGACCGCGTTGGGGCGCCTGTTCACCCGCCTGGGGTTCGTCGAGGCGCGCGGGCAGCAGCAGGCCTCGGATGCCGCCGTGGAGCGCTTCAATATCCGGGGTGCCCAGGGTGGCGGTGCCCTGGCCCGTTCGTTGTCGGGCGGCAACCAGCAGAAGGTGCTGATCGCCCGGGTCGCCACGGCCCAGCCGACGGTGATGATCCTCGACCAGCCGACCGCCGGGGTCGATATCGGCGCCAAGGGCGAGATCTACCGGCACGTACAGTCCCTCGCCGACGACGGGGTGGCTTGCATCGTCGTCTCCGATGAGCTGGAGGAATTGCTGACCTTGTGCACCACGGTCGCCGTGGTGCGGGCCGGGCGGGTCGTCACCGAACTCCCCACTGCGGGTCTGAGCCCCGGCATGCTCCTCGAACTCATGAGCGTTGCCGGCGTCGACGAGCAGGAGGACGCGTGAGCCGGCTGGTCGGCGTCAAGGCGTACGGATGGCAGTGGGCCACCGAGCACGGTCTCAGCATGGGGCAGGCGGCCACCCGGATGGCTGCGCACGGCGTCGACCTGGCGATGGTGCAGAACCTCATCGATCCGCTGCCCGGAAGCGCGGTCGACCAGGCGCCGCCGACCGGAAGCTACAGCGACGCCGGATGGGTCGCAGCGCTGCGCGAGCGGGGAATCCGGACCTACCAGTCCACCGCGGTGACCTTCTCACCGGAGGACTTCGCCCGCAGGGAGGACCTGCGCCCGATCGGCAGTGACGGGAAGGTCTTCACCCCGCTGACCTGGTATTACGGCATCTGTCCGACCGCGGAGAACTATCTGGACGCGAAGGCCCAGCGGTTCGCCGACGCGGTGGGCACCACCCAGCCCGACGGGGTCTTCCTGTCCTTCCTCCGCTTCCCCGCCTTCTGGGAACTGTGGCTCCCCGGCGACGAGCGGAGCGACATCGTCGAGTACTGCTTCTGTGACCGGTGCACCGGGTTGTTCGAAGAACACACGGGCACGGTCCTGCCGGGGGGTGTGCGCGCCCGGGCCGGCGTGCTCACCACCGAACTGCGCGCCGAGTGGACCGCCTTCAAGTGCGCCCGGATCGCGGAGATGGCCGGTCGGCTCCGCCGTGCCGCCGAGAGCGCGGTTCCCGGGGTCGACGTGGTGCTCAACTCGTTCGGACTCGGGTCGACCGACTTCGGGAATGCCGTCGAAGAGGTGTTGGGGCAACGGTTCTCCGACCTCGACGGGGTTATCGACATCTACGAGCTGATGTTCTACTTCCAGATCCAGAAGCGCGATCCGCGCACCTGGGTTCCGCAACGCGTCGCCGAGGTGCGGGAGAAGACCTCACGCACGATCCTGGCCTGTCTGCAGGGCGGCGCGGAGTACCTGGAGGACGTCTACTCCTCCGGCGGGCGAGCCCGCGAGATCACCGCCGCCGACTGGCGCAACGCCCTGACCGGTGCTGCCGTCTCCGGGGTTGACGGGGTGCTCGTCTACTCCTGGCGCGATCTGCTCGCCGATGAGGCGAACGGCGGCACCCGGGTGCCTGACCTGCTGGCCTACCAGGCCGGCGACCTGACCACGACCTGAAGGGAATCATTCATGACACCGAACCCGCGACCCGGGGTGCTGATGGCGGCCGAGATGGCCGAACAGCCTGACCGCTGGCGCGACCTGCTCAGCCAGGGAGCTGAGCCGATCGAGGCGGCTGTCGCGTTGGCCGAGGAGCTCCAGCCGGAACTGTTGCTCTTCCTGGCGCGGGGGTCCAGTGACCACGCGGCGCAGTACGGCCAGTACCTGGCGCACTCGCTGGTGGGGATCCCGGTGGCGTTGGGCACGCCAGCCTCGACGACGGTGTACGGCGCCCGGCTGCGATACCCGCGGACGCTGGCGGTCGCGGTGTCGCAGTCGGGGGAGTCTCCTGACCTGCTCGCCTCGGTGCAGGCCGCGCAGGAGGCGGGGGTGAAGGTCATCGGCATCACCAACTCCGAGACCAGCACCCTCGCCGGGTTGGCTGACATTCACCTACCGTTGTGCGCCGGCGTGGAGCGGGCCGTCGCCGCGACGAAGACCTATACCGCCGAGCTGCTGGCGCTCTACCTGCTGATCGCCCGGCTGGCGGGGCGTCCGTCCGACGCCCTGGCCGCCGAGGTCGGCGTCGCCGCCGAGGTTGCGGAGGAACTGCTTTCTGGTCCGATTCCGGTGGATGAGGGTGTGCAGCAGGGCTTGGTGACCGCAGATCGGGTGCTGGTCATCGGGCGTGGCTATTCCATGGCGACGGCCAAGGAGGCCGCACTCAAGCTGATGGAGACCAGCGCGATCGCAGCCTCGGGCTGGTCGGCCAGCGATGCCACGCACGGGCCGCTCGGACAGGTGATCGCCGGCACCCCGGTGCTCGCCTTCGCCACCGATCCGCTCGCGCGGCCCAGTGTCACCACCTTCGTCGAGGCGGCCTGGAAACTCGGTGCCGAGACGGCTGTCATCACGCTGACCCAGCCGGTCGCCACCGAACTGCTCCCGTTGCTGGAGATTCTGCCGATGCAGCGTCTGGCCCACCAGGTCGCCCTCGCCCGTGGTTGCGATCCCGACCGTCCCGACGGTCTGGCGAAGGTGACCCGCACGCACTGAGGGACGCTCACGCAGCGCGGGTTGCGGTGCCGGGCGGCAGGTGTCGTCGTCTGCGCCCGAGCGCAGTGGTGCCATGCTGGTCGACGCGGTACTGGTGACCGGTGGGCGAGACCCAGAGGAAGACCCCGGGGTCGATCTGGTCGAGGAGCCACACCCGGGCGGTTTTCGCCCGATGGGCTCGCCGGGCGAGGGTCCGAGGTTCGCTACCCGGGTCTGTCCCGCGTTCGGCGGTGCATCTGCGTCATAGGCGATGGTGTGGTCGAGATCGCAGCCGGTCGCCGGCCGGGTTCCATAGGGGAAGACGTCCACCGGGTTGCGGTTCTCGACCGCGCGCCGGGTCCGCCGCGGGATCTCATAGGCGTCGACTGGAGCAACGGTGCTGAGATCGACCACCGGCCTGACCGTGACCGCGCTGTCACTCAGGAAACGCTGGAGTGTGTTCAGGTCGATCGGGCCGACCCCTTCGACTCGCGCAACGCCGTCCCCACGGTGGGTCGGCCCTGTGCAGGGCCGGAGGGCTGGACGTCTGGGGGCCGGCGAACCGGATTGCGGAACGGGTGCCTCGTGGGCGAGGGACTCGGCGGCGATGTGCACCACCAGCGTTGCCTTCCGCTGCGGGCGGGGTGGTCGGGGGCTGGTTCGGTTCAGCAGTTCGCTGACCGTTCGGGGATGGGCGAGCATGCCGAGGGCAGTGGCCTCCCGTTGGGCAGCGGATTCGGCGTTGCCCAGCTCGCCGAGTGCGGCCTCGGTGTCGAGTCGGGCGAACAGCTCCGAGCCGCCGTTGCGGTGACCGCCGATGTGGACCAGACGGGCCTCATGTTGCTGTCGGGCGTTCTCCTGGGCGAGGGCGGGATCGGCCCGGACGATGAGACCCTCCAGGCTGCGCTGGATCCGCCCCCAGGGCATGGCGGCGAGCGCGAGGCAGTGCTGATGGTCGACCCACTGGGCTGCGGTGGCGCTGAGCCCTGCCTCGGCGCACCGGGCGGCGACGCGGAGCGCTTTCCACGGTTCGATCCGGCCGGTCGTGGCTGCCTGCCACAGCTCCGGGTGGCGGTCGCGTAGGTTGAGGGTCTCGCGGAGCCTCAGGGCGGCTGAGGTGGGGCTGATCTGCAGGATGCCGGCCACCTCGAGGCTGAGAAACTCCCCGATCTAGGCGGTCCCGTCGGCGCCGGCCTGAATCAGACGCTCGGCGGCCTCGTCGACCCGGGAGCTGTCGACATCCCACACGTCAGCGGCGCGGGCCAGGAGAACGAGTTCACCGTCGGCGGCATCGCGGCGGATCTGTGCGTTCTCAGCCAAGGCGTCGAAGACGTCAGGGTGATCATCGATGATCACCGCCGCCTCGAACTCTTTATCGAACATGTGATTGATTACAATGCGCCGTACCCCTTCCGGCAAGGTCCGCTCGCGGTGGCCTTGCTCGGTGCGGTTTCTGGTCGTGGCATGATCATGGCATGGCTCGCATACGGTTGAGTACCACCGTGGACCCAGAACTGTTGGGTACTGCGCGGCGCCTCCGGGCGGGGAGCCGGAACTGACGGTATCCGCGACCTTGACGTCATGCGGAACCCGGACAAGCTCCCGCAGTTCGCGGCGCCGAGGTGAGGCTCGTTGAGCCCGAACAGGGGAAGACGGCACGCGACCTC
>JBKEBV010000201.1:0-4364 GCA_047973315.1 Propioniciclava sp. | reverse complement strand
TCGGGCTCATGGGCGGGACCGTTGTTGCCGGTCCGGGCCTACTGGCCGTCGCTTCCCGGGATCACTCCCAGTGCATATGACGGCGGTCGTTCCCACTTACCGCTGCGGGACAGCTCCGGATTCACACCGGATTCCCTCTTGCGACGACCCACCTGGATGCTGGGCCGAACCATCGCGCGCACCACTATATACAGATAATCACACCGATGTAACTCCCAAGATGCTGTGATCGGAGCGGATTCTTCTGGGTGCACCTTTGCCCGGCGAGGTCAGCGGCTTACCTCGGCCCACGGGGCGGCGTCACTGCCATCGGTCGACCACCAGCACACCACGGATCGGGTGTGCATCTCGAAGCGCATTCCATTGCCGTCCGGGGTAAGGAAGTCCTCCAGATTGCGGCGGAAGGCACCCTCGGCCGCCGCTCCGTCAGGCAACGGCCGCAAGGGGCGGAGCCGGTCGCAAGCAGTATCCAGGTCCGGGAACCATGCGCGGAAACCGTCGGGCACCACCAGGGCACTGGGTTCATATCCCAGCTCGTAGGCAGTGTTGAGCACCTGGATGTAGCTGTTGCCGCGATCCGGGCCGCGCCCCTGGCTCATCGCCGGGCTGCCGGTACCGCGGAACAGCCGGTCCAGCAGTGGCGGGATGCTGGGCGCATCGGCCCACATGATGACCGCCGCCAGCCGGGTGGCAAAGGTGCTGACCTTGGCCAGGTCGGCCAGCGCCACCGTCCGGGAACAAAGCACGACGTCGTGTCGGGCCAGGTTCTCCCCGACGCGCGCGTCGAACCAGTCCAGGTCGGAGTACACGATGGACTCAACCCCAGCGGAAGCGGCTCGGATGCGGCATTGATCCCGCATGGACGCGAAAGGATCCAGCGCTGTGACTGACCGAACTCGCGGGGCAATGGGCACGCTCAAGCGGCCCGGCCCAGCTCCAATGTCCAGCACTGTGTCCTGGGGTCGCAGGGGCAGGGTGTCGATCTGGAGTTGGGTGAAGTCCGATTCCAGGTCAGCCACCAGCGCGTACATCTGGGCGTGATCGTCCCAATTGACTCCGGCCCCGGGACCGCCTCGAGGAGGCAGCCCCGGGTTGGTGTCGGCCGAGCTCACCACAACTCCCCGGAGAGGATCTGCTCGACCTCGCTATCGGAGAGGTCGTAGCCGTAGAACGTGGAGTAGAACTCCCTGGTCTTCTCAGCCAGGGACACATCGGCAAACCGGTCCGGATACAGGATCGTGGCCAAGAACAGTGGCATCAGCGCACCCTCGGCGGAACGGACGCTCCACGGGTAGGTGCCTGCAGGTTCGGCGTAGACCTTGGAGTCAGTCACCGCAGGCACTGTGGCCAGCGACGGATCGGCCAGGATGCCGTCGCGGGACATGGTTCCCATGGTGAAGATGACCTGTGGATCCCACGCGATGATCTGCTCGGCGTCCACCGCTGCCGAGATGCCTTGGGCCTTCACATCTTTGGAGACGAAGTCCGCTCCGGCGGCGATGGCATAGGCCGCCGAGATGTCGGTCCCCGCGACGGTGCTGTAGGCCCCGTCACCGGAGCGCAGATTGAGCAACCGCACTCGGTCAGCGTCGGGGATATCGGCGGTGCGCTCCTCCACGTAGGAGATATTGCCCTGGTAGTAGGTGTTGAAGGCGGTGGCCGCCTCTGGAGCCTCTCCTCCCACCACGTCGGCGATGAGAGTGACGACCGCCTTCATGTCGTCCACGCTAGTGAAGGTATCGATCACGAACGGATCCACTCCGGCCGCAGTGAACTGGGCCTTCTCCTCGTCGGTGAAGGTCGGGCCGATCACAATGTCAGCCTCGGCGGCAATGATCTCCTCGATGTTCCCGGCATCGTGGTGATCGGGGTTGGCCTTTGGCCAGACCTTGGCGTACATCTCCGACAACCCGGGGATGGTGGCTACAAGTTGTTCCGAGCCGCCGACCATCGCCGTGATCTGGGCGTAGGCGCCGATCCGGGCGGCGATCCTCGGACGGTCGGGGATCTCGACGGTGGTGCCAGCCTGGTCGGTCACCTGGCGGGTGGTCGACGCCTCGATGGGAGGGCTCGTCGCGGTGACCGGGCTTGTCCTGTCGACGGTCGCAGCGCTGCAGGCGCTGGTGGCCAGGACCGTGAGAGCCAGTGCTGCCGCGGTTACCCACCGGCGGAGGGTGGTTTGGGTGGTCATGGGGTTGTTGTCCTATCTAGTGTTGTGAGGGTTTGCCTTGCGGTTGAGGAAGGTCTGGGGGATCGGGCGGATCCACCGACCTGATGTGGGTGACGGGTTCGCCGTCCTCGATCCGTCGGCTCACCGCCACCGGAATGCCGTAGGCGTGGGAAAGGTGTTTGCTGGTCAGAACCGCCTCGGTCGCCCCGACGATGGGCTGGGCTCCTCGCTGCAGCAGGATCACCTGGTCTCCAGATAGTGCCTGCTCGGGGGCGTGGGTCGTCATGACGACACCGAGCCCGTCGGCCACGAGTCGCTGCATGTGACGGAGTGCCCGCGCCTGGTTCCCCAGGTCCAGGCTGGCGGTTGGCTCATCGAAAATGACCAAGGACGGCTCCTGCACCAGCGCCCGGGCGATCATGACAAGTTGCTGCTCACCGCCGGAGAGTTCCGTGAAGGGTCGATCTGCCAGTGCGTCGATGCCGAGGCTCCCCAACACCTCATGACACGCACGCCGATCCGAGGAGCCCGGTTGGCCAAACCGGCTCACATGCACGGTGCGTCCCATCAGCACCACGTCCAGCACCGGGAACCCGAAGGGGTTGTGCTGAGTCTGGGGAACGTAGCCGACTTTGCGGGCGATCTGCTGCCGTGACAGTTCGACCAATGGTCTCCCATCCATCAGGACCTGGCCGGCCAAGGGCGGCTGAAGTCCCATGAGGGCACGGATAAGCGTGGTCTTGCCCACCCCGTTACTGCCTAGCACCGACGTCCAGCTGGCCGCTGAGAGACAGACTGTGAGGTCCTCGAAAAGCGGGTCGGCACCCGGATATCCGCAAGCGAGCCCTGCGAGGTCGATCCTCATGTGGTCCACACCCGGCGACCCTGCCGCAGCAGCAGGATGAAGGCCGGCGCCCCCACAAATGCGGTCAGTACACCCAACGGAATCTCGCCTGCGGTCATGGTGCGTGCCAGATCATCCACGATGACCATGAACAGGCCTCCAGACAGCACCGACGCAGGTAGCAAGGTGGTGAAACTGGGCCCGACGACGAAGCGGCATAGATGGGGTATGACCAACCCGACCCACCCTATGACCCCGCACATCGCCACAGCGGTCGCAGTGAGCAGGGTCGAACAAGCGATGACGATCAGTCGAATGCGAGTGGGATTGAGCCCGAGAGCAGCGGCGTCGAGGTCCCCGAAGGTCATCACATTCAGCGACCAACGCAACAGCATGAGCGGCGTGATGCCGACAAGGAGGACCACCAACATGAGCTGGACGTTGATCCACCCAGCGCTGCGCGCGAAACTCCCCATCAACCAAAAGGTGATTTCCGGAAGAGTGTTGTCCTCCGGTGCGAGGTACTTGAGGAGCGCGGTGGTGGCCGAGCACAGCGACGACACTACGACTCCGGCTAGGACGAGGATGACCATTCCGCCGCTGACAGAGCGTCCGGCTGCCGAACTCACGAACACCGCCGCGACCACCGCGAGTAGTCCGGTCGTGAAGGCGAGTACTTGTGTGGCGAGCGTCGGCCACCCTAACAACATGCTCAAACAGGCACCCACGCTGGCTCCGGAGGCCACCCCCAGCAGATCAGGGGAGACCAGCGGGTTGCGGAAGAGCCCCTGGTAGGCGGCACCGGAGGCGGACAGGGCAGCACCGACGAGCACCGCCAGCAGAATCCGAGGCATTCTGACTGCGAAGAGGACCGCGCCTTCGGAGGTGGCGGGTTGCCCCTGGAGTTGAGCAAGGATCGTGGGGAATAGGTGGCTCCAGGCCATATCGAAACGCCCCACACCCAACGAGAGGGTTGCCACAATCAGCAAGGTAAGGGCAAGCGCCCCCATGAAGACCCGGGCGTGGCCGCGTGGCTCCTTCTCCTCCCGAGGAGAGGGCGACGCTAGGCCCGACACATGGTTCACCCGATCTGAACCACATAGTAGTTCCGGAATTGCGCACTCACGTCCCGTAGTGTAGCCGCACTTGCGGGTCATATTCCTGCATTGGGACGATTCTGCGGATCAAGGTCGGGAAGTCTCCGTCGGGCGAGGCGATCAGTCAGGAGACTCAGAAGTAGACGGCGACGGGTCCGCGAGGGCCGTCGACGATGTCCACGGGGGTGTCGAAGACGCGCGTCAGAACGCCAGGCTTCATGATGTCTTTCGGCGCGCGTATTCAACGATCACA
>JBKEBV010000174.1:0-2902 GCA_047973315.1 Propioniciclava sp. | reverse complement strand
CCCGCTGGTCTCCATCGAGGATCCGCTGAACGAGGACGACTGGTCCGGCTGGCAGACCATCACCGCCCGCCTCGGCGACAAGGTCCAACTCGTTGGTGACGATCTCTTCGTCACCAACCCCGAGCGGCTCCAGCGTGGCATCGACGAGAGGTCGGCCAACGCGCTGCTGGTCAAGGTGAACCAGATCGGTTCGCTCACCGAGACCCTCGACGCCGTCGAACTCGCTCACCGCAACGGGTTCCGCTGCATGATGTCGCACCGTTCCGGCGAGACCGAGGACACCACGATCGCCGATCTCGCTGTCGCCACCAACTGCGGCCAGATCAAGACCGGCGCCCCGGCCCGCTCGGACCGCGTCGCCAAGTACAACCAGCTCCTCCGCATCGAGGAGACGCTCGAGGATGCCGCCGTGTACGCCGGGCGGAGCGCCTTCCCGCGTTACCAGGGCTGAGTGGTCCTGTGGCCGGACCCGTCGGGGTCCGGCCACGGTTCCGATCGGGGCGAGGAACTCCTTCGGGCATGTCGCGCTGGGGTGTGGTCCCGGTCCCGCCTAGGGTGGATGGCACGCTCGGGTGGCCGGGCGCCGGTGTGGAGGGAGGGTGATGGCTTCGCGAGACCGCCGTCAGAATCGGCAGCCTGCCGGGCCGACCCGCACGACGCGCCGCACCCCGTCGCAGGGCCCGACCTCTGCTTCGACGATGGCCCGGGCGACAGCGCCGGTGGGACGCGCCCTCACCCGGGCCGCACGACGGATTCCCCGGCCCAGGCGTGGGTTCGTCGTCACCCAGCGTTTCCTCGTGTTCGGTGGGGTGCTGGTTCTGCTGGCACTCTCGTTCGCCACGTCGTTGCGGGTTTACATCGTGCAGTCGGGTGACCTGGCGCTGGCCCGGCAACAGATCGAGGAGCGGACCGCTCGTGCGGCCGCCCTTCAGGACGAGCTCGACCGCTGGTCCGATGATGCCTACGTCCGGGCCCAGGCGCGGAACCGGCTCGGGTGGGTCCTGCCCGGAGAGGTCGGCTACCGCGTCGTCGGCCGCGATGGTGAGGTGCTGGACGGTACCGACGAGATCCAGGGCATCGGCACCGACTCCGCCGGCGCCACCGAGGCCTGGTGGGAACGGCTCGCGGGGTCGTTGAGCGCCGCCGATCAGCCGGAAGCGGCCCGGCCCTGAGGGCCGGTTTCGCTGCCGAGGACAGCGGGACGGGCGTTAGGCTGGCCCGGTGGCTGAATTCGAAACTGCGACCGCTGACGATGTCGCGGTGCTGCAGCAGCAGTTGGGTCGCGAACCGCGGGGGATCGCCGGCACCGCTTGGCGGTGTCCGTGCGGCAGACCTGGCGTGGTGGCGACCGAACCGCGGCTGCCCGACGGGACCCCGTTCCCGACCACCTACTACCTCACCTGTCCGCGAGCGGTCGCGGCATGCTCGACGCTGGAGTCCCAGGGGGTGATGGCGACGATGACCGAGCGGCTGGCGACCGATGCTGAGCTGGCCGAGCGGTACCGAAGCGCCCATCGGGCCTACCTCGCTGACCGGGCCGTGCTGGGTGAGGTGAGCGAGATCGACGGCATCAGCGCCGGCGGAATGCCGACCCGGGTGAAATGCCTGCACGTTCTGGTCGGGCATGCGCTCGCCGCAGGGCCGGGGGTCAATCCGCTCGGCGACGAGGCCCTCGAGGCGATCGGTCCCTTCTGGGAGCGTCCCTGCCTGGCGGAGACCGAGCAGGAGCAGGCATGACATCCCTCGCCGCCATTGACTGCGGCACGAACTCGGTCCGGCTGCTCGTGGCCGAGGCCGTCGACGGCACCCTGGTCGAACGTGCCCGAGAGGTGCGCCTCACCCGCTTGGGGCAGGGTGTTGATGCCACCGGTGCCTTCCACCCGGACGCTCTGGGGCGAACCTTCGCCGTCTGCGAGGAGTACGCCGGGATCATTGCCGAGCATCAGGTGAGCCGGCTGCGGTTCGTCGCGACATCGGCCGCGCGGGACGCCGGCAACCGGGACGCCTTCTTCGGTGGAGTGCGGGAACGGCTCGGCGTCGAGGCGGAGATCATCCCCGGCGCCGAAGAGGCGGAGCTCTCCTTCACCGGCGCCCTCACCGTCAACCCGCAGGCCGCCACCCCCGCCCTCGTGATGGATATCGGTGGCGGATCGACCGAGCTCGTTCTCGGTCGCCCCGGCCAGCTGGATCAGGCGGTCTCCCTCGACATCGGCTCGGTGCGCCTGCGGGAGCGGTTCCTGCACGCCGACCCGCCGACCCTGCAGCAGGTTGCCGAGGCGACCGCCTATGTCGATGAGCTGCTCGACGCTTCGGGCGTCGACATCGCCTCGGCGCGCACCTGGTTCGGTGTTGGCGGGACGGCGACCTCGCTGGCGGCGATGCTGCAGCGGCTGGCGACCTATGATCGCGCGACGGTTCACGGCTCAACCATCACCCGTGGGCAGCTGTCAGGCGTCGTTGAGGAACTGCTCGTGACCACGGCGGCCGACATCCTCGCCAGCTATCCGACGATGGTCCCCGGCCGCGCCGACGTCATCTGTTGCGGGGCCCTGATCGCCGCCCGGGTGGCCCGCCGCGCGCAGGTGGATCTGACGGTGAGCGAGGCGGACATCCTGGACGGTTTGGTGCTCGGTCTGGCCCACGCGTGATGGTGTGATCGACCATGCTGCAGCAGGCCTGACACCAGGCCCCCGTAGCCCAACGGCAGAGGCAGGCGGCTTAAACCCGCCCGAGTACGGGTTCGAATCCCGTCGGGGGCACCGAAGTGGCGAGGTTCGAACTTTGGCCAGTGTGACTATTGGTTGAGGTTCGGGCCTCGCCTGCGTTGGCGGCCCAGTTCAGGGCGTTCGCGTTGACCTCGGGGTCGAGCAGCATCTCGTAGGGTCGTGCGTTCTCGGTGCGC
>JBKEBV010000168.1:0-1716 GCA_047973315.1 Propioniciclava sp. | reverse complement strand
CGGCCAACGAAACAGCCGGGGTTTTCGCGTCAGATCCCTGGGGCTCAGGGCGACCCTAGCCGTGGGCGAGCAGCCCACATCCCACCGTGGGTGGTGGTCCGCATCAACCCAGGCCCCCGATCGGACTTCAACGCTTTCCGGTACCCAGTACGCAGCATTTTCGTGGCATCACGCCTCGCGGCCACCGGAATCCTGCCCTCCACCCGGCAGGCTTCGCGCTCGAGGTACCAGAGGCGCCGACCACCTCGCGCCCCAGGAGGCTGAGGCTCGTCGCGAGCCGCCTCAGGCCGCCCGGTATGCTTGCCGATCCAGGGAGTGCTGGATCGGCCACCCGTGGGCACGACCAGCACGACCACAATTGCACGAACACAACAGGATGGAGCCCCATGAAGGAATCGGCGCTGGAAGCCGTCGTGGGGCGCGTGCTTGAGGAGTGCGGCCTCGAACTCGACCGGCTGGAGATCGTGCGCGCGGGAAAACGCAGCGTGGTGCGGGTCTTCGTCGATGGGGACGGACCCCACGGACGTGGGCCCAGCCTTGACGACATCGCCGAGGCGACCCGTGCGGTTTCCACGGCGTTGGATGAGACCGACGTGGCGGGGTCGGCTCCGTACACCCTGGAGGTGTCAAGCCGGGGGACGAGCCGTCCGTTGACCGCCGAACGCCATTTCCGCCGCAACCGGGACCGGCTGGTCGCGGTCACCGCTGGTGATGAGCAGGTGACCGGCCGCATCGTTGCCACCACCGACGGCGTGCTCACCCTCGACGTGGGCGGCGTGCATCGGGACATTGACCTGACCGATATCGCTAAGGCGGTCGTGCAGGTGGAGCTTCGCAAGGGGCCCTCAGCCGACGAGGAGGAGTGACATGGATATTGATATGGCAGCGCTGCGCAGCCTGGAGCGCGACAAGGGCATTCCGATGACCGTGCTGATAGACGCCCTGCGGGAGGCGCTCCTCAACGCCTATGAGAAGTCCGAGCATCCGGTGGACGGTGCCACGGTCGAGATTGAGCAGAAAACCGGTCGCGTCCAGGTGCTCGCCCCCGAGACCACCCCCGAGGGTGAGGTGGTGGGCTGGTACGAGGACACCCCCGAGGGGTTCGGCCGGGTGGCGGCCTCCACGGCACGCCAAGTCATCATCCAACGGCTGCGCGCGGCTGAGGATGAGCAGAAGTTCGGCCAGTTCTCCGCCAAGGAGGGCGACATCGTGACCGGTGTCGTCCAGGCCGACCGCGACTCCCGGACGGTCCGGGTCGACCTCGGCCCCCTCGAGGCGATCATGCCCCCGGCCGAGCAGGTGCCCAACGAGGACTATCCTCACGGGGCCCGGATCAAGGTCTACGTCGTGTCGGTCCGCCGCGAACCGCGCGGGCCTCAGGTGGTCGTGTCGCGGACCCACCCCAACCTGGTGCAACGCCTCTTCCGGCTCGAGGTTCCCGAGATCGCCTCAGGTGTGGTGGAGATCAAGGCTATCGCGCGCGAGGCCGGGTTCCGGACGAAAATCGCGGTTCTCAGCCATGAGCCCCATGTCTCGGCGAAGGGCGCCTGCATCGGCCCGATGGGGCAGCGGGTGCGGGCGGTCATGAACGAGTTGAACGGTGAGAAGATCGACATCATCGACTACTCGCCGGACGGGGAGGTGTTCGTGGCCGAGGCGTTGAGCCCTGCCAAGGTCACCTCGGTGAGGGTCACCGACAACTTCGCCAAGGCGGCG
>JBKEBV010000167.1:0-11598 GCA_047973315.1 Propioniciclava sp. | reverse complement strand
GCAAAGGCATCGTGCCGGTCGACCCACCGGCCCACCAGGACGAAGTTGGCATCAGACTCGACCACCTCGAACCCCATCCCGGGCAGCCGGCTGAGCATCGTGTCGCGGGCCGCCCGCAGGTCGTCGACCCGGGCGAGCATCTCCTCGGCATGCCGCAGCGCCACCGAGGCGACCGCCTGGGTCTGAGCCGACAGGTGGTACGGCAGCCGGACGATGCGGCAGGCATCAACGACAGCGGGGGCGGCAGCCAGATAGCCGAGCCTTCCCCCGGCGAAGGCGAAGGCCTTGCTCATCGTGCGGCTCACGACCAGGTTGCCGAACTCGGGCAACAGGGTGAGCGCGGTGCGCTCCGGGGTGCGGGAGAACTCCTGGTAGGCCTCATCAGCCACGACGATGGCGTCGCTGAGCTCGAGCGCGGCCCGGATCACCTCCGGCGAGGTCGTCGTGCCGGTCGGGTTGTTCGGGGTGGTGATGATGATGACGCTCGGCTCATGGGCGATGATCGCCTGCCGGACCAGGTCGGCATCCAGTCTGAAGTCATCGCGGCGGGGCACCGTGACATAGTCGGAATGGGTGTTGCGGGCGTACTCGGGGTACATCGAATAGGTGGGGGTGAAGGCGAGGACGCGACGTCCCGGCCCGGCAAAGGCCCCCAGAACATGGCTCATCACCTCGTTGGAGCCGTTGGCCGCCCAGATCTGGTCGGCGGTGAGCCCGTGACCCAGATAGTCGGCCAGCTGACCACGCAGTACCTGGAACTCACGGTCGGGATAGCGGTGGTACACCGCCGCCGCCACCGCGTCGGCCATCTCCCGGGCTACTGCCGCGCTGGGCGGGAAGGGGTTCTCGTTGACGTTCAGGCACACCGGAACGTCGAGCTGTGGCGCACCGTAGGGTTCCTCCCCGACGAGCTCGGGCCGCAGCGGGAGTCCGGCCAGGGTGACGTCGGCCCTCACCACCGGTCCGCCTCGGCCCCACCGGTGCGCACGCTGATGGCGGCGGCGTGCCCGGGAAGCAGCTCGGCGTGGGCGAAGGCCTCGACTATGGGTCCGACCTCGCGGAGGGCGCCCTCGTCGTAGTGGATCAGATGGACCGTTCGGCAGAAACTCCGCACGTTGAGCCCCGAGCCTCGCCGGGCGGCGCCAGCGGTGGGCAGCACGTGGGTCGACCCCGCGGAATAGTCGCCCAGCGGTACCGGCGACCAGCCACCGATGAAGATCGCCCCGGCATTGCGCACCCGATGGGCCAGCGGGTACGCGTCCCGGGTCTGGACCTCCAGGTGCTCGGCGGCATAGGCGTCAACGACGGCCAACCCCTGGTCCATGTCGTCGACGAGCACAATCGCCGACTGCTCCCCGGTCAGGGCAGTCGTGATGCGCTCGATCTGGGACAGCCGTGCGACCTGGCCGGCGAGCAGCGCGTTGACCCGGGCGGCAAGCTCCACCGAATCGGTCACCAGCACCGAGCCGGCCATCGGGTCGTGTTCGGCCTGACTGATCAGGTCCGCGGCGACGAAGGCAGGATCGGCGCTGCTGTCGGCGAGCACGGCGATCTCCGTCGGCCCGGCTTCGGAGTCGATGCCGACCAGGCCGCCGAGGTATCGCTTGGCGGCGACGACATAGATGTTGCCCGGGCCGGTCACCAGGTCCACCCGCGGGCAGACACCGTCGACACCGTGGGCGAACATGGCGATCGCCTGAGCGCCACCCACCGCGTACACCTCCTCGATCCCCAGCAGATGGCAGACGGCGAGGATGGTCGGATGCGGCCAGCCGTCGTGGTCCCTGCTGGGCGGGGAGGCCACGGCCAGGCTACCGACGCCGGCCACCTGGGCCGGGACGGCGTTCATCAGCACCGAGCTCGCCAGCGGCGCCAGACCGCCGGGAACGTACAGGCCGACCCGCTCCACGGGGATCGTCTTGGTCTCCACGACGGCACCGGGCGCCACCTCGGCGCGCATCAGCTCGGCACACCCCTCGGTGCGGGCGACCTCACGTCGGCGTCGGATCGACTCGAGGACTGCCGTCCGGACGTCGGCGTCCAGCTGCGCCTCCGCAGCGGCAAGCACCTCGGCGGGCACCCGGAAGGATGCCGGCACCACCTGGTCGAAGCGTTCGCTGTAGGTCCGCAGCGCGGCCACACCCTGGTCACGGACACCGTCACAGACCGGTCGGATCGCCTCGAGTGCCTGATCCACCTCGAAACGGCCCCGCGGGAGGACGGATCTGTAGTTGCCGGTTGTCCCTCGGACATCAATCAGACGCAGTTCCACAGTCATGATTGTATGGAATCCATGTTCATCGGTGCTGGCACAGTCGTGAATGTGGGCACCGTGGTGGTGGGAGCGCTCCTCGGCCTGTTGCTCGGACACCGGATCCCGGAGCGGACCCGCAACACCGTCACCGACGTCCTCGGCCTGATGACCGTCGTCATGGGGGTGATGAGCGCCTTCTCGTTGACCGGGACCGCCTTTGTCGACGCCGTCGGCTCCGCGGCGACCACGCTGGTCGTCCTCGGCTCGCTGATCGTCGGCGCGCTCGCTGGCTCGGCCCTGGGCATCGAACGTCGGATGGAGTCAGGGGTGGAGCGGCTCCGGAACCGGTTCAGTGGGCCGGGGGATGTCGGCAGTTTCGTCGATGCTGTCGTCGCCCCCTCGCTGCTGTTCTGCGTCGGGCCGCTGACCATTCTGGGCACGTTGTCCGACGGCCTAGGTCTGGGTGCGGACCAATTGCTGCTCAAGTCGATGCTCGACGGTTTCGCTGCGCTCGCCTTCGCCGCCTCGCTGGGGTGGCCAGTGCTGCTGTCGGCGGTCGTCGTGGGCATCGTCCAGGGGAGCCTGACTGTGAGCGCGCACCTCGCCGGGACGCTGATCTCTGATGCCCAGATCGAGGCGCTGACCGCCACCGGCGGGGTCATGCTCATCGCCCTGGGCCTGCGACTGCTCCGGATTCGGCAGATCCCGGTCGGGGACCTGCTCCCCGCGCTGATCGTCGCACCGGCAACTGTGACCGTGATCCAGGCGCTCGGGTGAGGTGCAGGACGGCCGCCTCCCCGGCGAGGGGGATGCTCAGTCGGCGCAGTCTTTCAACGCATGGAGAAATCCGTCCCAGCTGTCCGCAACGGGATAGATGGAAGCATCTCCTTCGTCGGCGAAACCTTCCAGATCAAGGAACACGACAGCGGGTTCTGATCCCCTTCGATAATCGAACGCGAAAATTCCCTGCGCCCCGTTCGACGTGAAGGGTATCATCTTTTTCGCGGTATCGGCATCATAATTGTCATGGATTGCGTCGATCCAGTACCACAGGTTGAGATCGTTTTGCTCGCCCGGAAAATCATATCTGGCGAAAAACAGGCCGCAGACGGGCGTTCTGCCCCGACCGACCGTGACCGTCTCAGGAAGGGGCGCATCGCCGACGTGCTGCTTGACGGTCTCGCGATATCCTTTCGGGAGGCTCACGCGACGTCGTGCTTCGACGAAGTCCAGATCGCCATCAGTAACCGATGGCAGCCCGGTTTCATATTCTTCCCACACAACGGTCATGTTTTATGCCTCAGTTTCCGATTTTTCATGAAGAAACGGCCCGCCCTCCCGGCTGTATCAGAGAGTTTCCCGCCGTTCACGAGCTGAATGCGACCGGCGTTCCGGCCCTCAGCGGCGCCTCCCTCACGACGCGACGAACAGCCTGCGCAGACCGCGCGCTTCACCTGGATCCCGTCGCATCCAGGGGGGCACCGGAGTCGACCTCGCTCACCCGACTGGGCTCCGGCTCAGGCTCAACCTCGGGGCCGAGCGAGGCTGCGAACAGGGGCACCGCCACAGCGGCGAAGGGCCACAGCGCCAGCGCGGAGCGTGCGTGCAGAGTCAGCGCCACCGGCACCAGGTCACCGGCCTCGGCCGAGGAGATCCGGACATCGAACGGTGAGGGACCGAAGGCCTCCCCGAGGAGCCAGCAGGTCACCCCGGCGATCAGCGCGACCCCGACAGTGAGGAAGGCGACCGGCCACCCGACCGACCGCAGCAAGCGCCAGGTCCCATAGCCCAGTCCCGCACCGACCACCACGCCGATAACTGCGAACCACCAGTCGGCCGAGGCGATCTGCGCCATGCCGAGCTCGGTGATGGTGGCGTGGCCGCTGTCCTCCACCGCGAAAACCGGAAGGGCAGTGACCCGGGACCACAGGAACGCCGCTACTGCGCCGGCGACCACGGCCGCGACCATCAGAATGACGATCCGGTGCAGCAGGTCGCGCGAGGTCATGGTGACGATGCTACCGACCCCTGGTCGCGAGCAGTGGTCGGTTTGTCCGGAGTTCCCAGCTGCGTCGGAGCCACCGCCTGACCCAGAACGCGGCTGACGCCGCTCGATGGCACAATATCGTGGCCGCGACAGGGCACTAGGCGCTGACGCACGAGGGTCCCAACAGCGCCTTCAGATCGGCCATCAGTGACGTCGACGGTTGCACCCGCAGGGCATCATCCAGCCGCCACAGCGTCGCCCGTTGGGGGCTGACCAGGCGCACCCTCACCTCGGACATGCCGGGATGCTGACGCAGCGTGAACTTGAGCTGTTCGACTACCTGGGGTGTGCACCGGACGGTCGGCACCGAAATGGTGACCGGCCCGGAAGTCTTCTCGGTCACGTCGGGGAAGGTGACGTCCTGGGCGGTGATCTCCACCGAGTCATCCTTCTCCCGGACCCGGCCCTTGATCCGTACCACGACATCGGTGCCCAGAGAGGTGGCCACCGGTAGGTAGGCCTTGTTGAAGACCAGCACTTCGATAGAGGCCTCCAGATCCTCCACCGACAGGATCGCCCAGGCCTTGCCGTCCTTGGTCTGTTTGCGCTGGATCCCGGTGATCATCCCGCAGATGGCGACCTGGTTCTCCCGCGGCCCGTCCTCAGCGGACAGCTGAGCGATGGTGACATCGCGCTGGGCGGCCAGGAGATGTTCGAGTCCCAGGAGTGGATGATCGCTGACGTACAGGCCCAGCATCTCGCGTTCGAACGCGAGACGGGTGCGCTTCTCCCATTCCGGCAGGTCAGGCACCGGCGCGGCGGCCAGTGCCTGGTCGGTGTCACCGTCGTCGGGGAGGAAGCCGGCGAACAGGTCATCCTGTCCGTTGGCCTGATTCCGTTTGAGGTCGACAACCTCGTCGATCCTGGTCTCGAAGCACTCCATCAACCCGCGACGGGTGTGTCCCATCGTGTCGAAGGCTCCCGCCTTGATCAGCGACTCGATGACCCGCTTGTTGCACACCACGGCAGGCACGTGGTCGAGAAAAGTGTTGAAGTCGCCGGCAGAGCCGTGCTCCTCGCGCCCCTGGATGATGCCCTTGACGACGTTGTCGCCGACATTGCGGATCGCGCCGAGGCCGAACCGGATGTCGGAGCCCACCGAGGTGAACATGCCGACGGAGGTGTTGACGTCCGGAGGGAGGACCTTGATGCCCATTCGGCGGCACTCGCCGAGGTAGAGCGCCGTCTTGTCCTTGTCGCTCTTCACCGATTCGAGCAGGGCTGCCATGTACTCGGCCGGGAAATTCGCCTTCAGATAGGCGGTCCAGTAGGACACCACCCCGTAGGCGGCCGAATGAGCCTTGTTGAATGCGTAGGCGGCGAAGGGGACCATGATTTCCCACAACTTGCCGATGGCGGCCTCGGAGAACCCCCGTTCCTTCATTCCGGAGCTGAACGGCTTGAACTCCGCGTCGAGGACTTCCTTCTTCTTCTTGCCCATGGCCCGACGGAGCAGGTCGGCCTGGCCGAGGCTGTATCCGGCCACCTTCTGAGCGATCTGCTGGATCTGCTCCTGATAGACGATCAGCCCGTAGGTGGTGTCGAGGATGTCGGCCAGTGGCTCCGCGAGTTCGGGGTGGATCGGCTCCACCCGCTGCCGACCGGTCTTGCGGAGCGCGTAATTGGTGTGGGAGTCGGCGCCCATCGGTCCTGGCCGGTAGAGCGCGATGGTGGCGGAGATGTCCTCGAAGTTGTCCGGCTGCATCAGCTTGAGCAGCGACCGCAGCCCGCCGCCGTCGAGCTGGAAGACGCCCAGGGTGTCGCCGGAACCCAACAGCTCATAGGTGGCCGGATCGGTCATGTCCCGGCGCAACTCGTCCAGGTCCAGGTCGATGTCGCGGTTGCCCTTCACGTTACGGACCGCGTCGTCGAGGATGGTGAGGTTCCGCAGGCCGAGGAAGTCCATCTTGACCAGGCCGAGCGACTCACAGCTCGGGTAGTCGAACTGGGTGATGATCTGGCCGTCCTGCTCCCGTTTCATCACCGGGATCACGTCGACCAGCGGCTCGCTCGACATGATCACCCCCGCAGCGTGGACCCCCCACTGGCGCTTGAGGCCCTCAATGCCTCGTGCGGTGTCGACGACCTCCCTCACCTCGGGGTCGGCGTTGTACAGTTCCCGGAACTCAGCGCCCTCGCCATAGCGTTCGTGCTCGGAGTTGAACACGTCAGCGATCGGCACATCCTTGCCTTGGACCGGCGGGGTGTAGGCCTTCGTGATCCGCTCCCCGAGGGCGAACGGCTTTCCGAGCACCCGCCCGGCGTCCTTGATAGCCTGCTTGGCCTTGATGGTGCCGTAGGTGACGATCTGGCACACCCGGTCGTCGCCATACTTGTCGGTGACGTACTTGATCACCTCACCGCGCCGACGCTCATCGAAGTCGACATCGAAGTCTGGCATCGAGGGACGTTCTGGGTTGAGGAACCGCTCGAAGATCAGTCCGTGGGGTACGGGATCGAGATCGGTGATCTTCATGGCGTAGGCGCACATCGAACCCGCCCCCGAACCACGCCCGGGCCCCACCCGGATTCCGTTCGACTTGGCCCAGTTGATGAAGTCGGCGACCACGAGGAAGTACCCGGCGTATCCCTTGCCGATAATGACGTCGATCTCGAACTTCGCCTGTTCGGTCGCATACGCCGGCACCGCGCCGGCGAAACGCTCCCGCAGCCCCGACTCGACCTCGGCGATGAACCAGGATTCCTCGGTGTGGCCGGCCGGCACCGGGAACTGGGGCATATAGGTGCCCGTGCCCTCGGTGAACTCGACCGCGCACCGCTCGGCGATGACGAGGGTGTTGTCGCAGGCCTCGGGCAGTCCGCTGAACAGTTGCCGCATCTCGCCGGCCGACTTCAGGTAGTACCCGTCGCCGTTGAACTGGAACCGGCCGGGGGTGTCCTTGTTCGAGCCGGAGGAGACGCACAGCAGCGTGTCATGTGCCGTCGCGTCCGAGGCATGGACGTAGTGGGAGTCGTTGGTGGCGACCAGCGGCAGGTCGAGCTTCTTCGCCAGCCGCAGCAGGTCCTCGCGCACCCGGGTCTCGATGTCAAGACCGTGGTCCATCAGCTCGACGTAGAAGTTGCCCCGGCCGAAGATGTCGGCGAACTCGGCGGCCGCCTCGACCGCCTGATCGAACTGCCCCAGTCGGAGGAAGGTCTGCACCTCCCCGGAGGGGCACCCGGTGGTGGCAATGAGGCCATCGGCGTACCGGTTCAACAGCTCCCGGTCGGCGCGCGGCTTGTAGAAGAACCCCTCCAGGGAACTCAGCGAACTCAACCGGAAGAGGTTGTGCATTCCTGCCGTGGTCGAGGCCCACATCGTCATGTGGGTGTAGGCGCCCTTGGAGGCGACATCGTCACCGGTACCGTCACCGAACTGGACCCGCTTGCGTTCGCTGCGGTGGGTGCGCGGGGTGAGATAGGCCTCGAGCCCGATGATCGGCTTGACCGCACTCCCCTGGGCGGTCTTGTAGAACTCGTAGGCCCCGAAGACATTGCCGTGATCGGTAACGGCGAGCGCGGGCATCTCCATCTGCTCGGCTGCGGCCACCATGTCCTTCAGGCGCGCGGCACCGTCGAGCATGGAGAAATCGGAATGGTTGTGCAGGTGCACGAACGCGTCGGTCATGTGTGGTGGTCTACCTCCCGGGTACCTGAGCCTAGCCGGTGCCGGGAACAGAAACCTGTGGGCATGCCGAGCACGAAGGACGTTGCTCCGCAGTGTTTCTGGGGCCACACTGGGCGACGTCGGTACGGCTCTGGCCGGCGGCGATGCAGGAGGCTCACGCATGGAACTGTCGCTCATCGGGGCGCCGACCGATGTCGGCGCGAGCCGGGTCGGCTGCCGCCTCGGCCCCGGAGCGCTGCGGGTGGCCGGCATCGGCACCGCGCTGGCGGCGCTGGGCTGTCAGGTTCGCGATGTGGGCGATCTCGCCGGCCCGGCCAATCCGGGGCAGCCCCCGGTCGACGGCTACCGCCATCTGGCGGAGGTCATCGCCTGGAACGTGGCCGTGCGCGACGCAGTGGCTGGGGAGTTGGCCGACGGGCGGCTGCCGATCATGATGGGCGGGGACCACAGCCTGGCCGTCGGCTCGCTCAGTGCTGTCGCGGCCCACTGCCGGGCGACTTCGCGCAAACTTCTGGCGATCTGGGTCGATGCCCACGCCGACCTGAACACCTCTGCGATCACTCCGTCGGGGAATCTCCATGGAATGCCGGTGGCCTGCCTGCTGGGCCTCGGGCCCGAGCCGCTCACCTCGCTGTCGGACCAGGTGCCGGCCCTCACCGCCGATCAGGTGCATCAGGTCGGCCTGCGCAGCGTCGACCCGGGCGAGAAGGTGCTCATCGACCGAGTCGGCCTCGCAGTCAGCGACATGCGGTTTCTCGACGAGGTGGGCATGCGCGCCGCGATGCACCGCGCCCTGGCCGGGGTGGACACCAACACCCACGTCCATCTCTCCCTCGACCTCGACTTCGTCGACCCCGGGGTCGCCCCGGGCGTGGGGACGCCGGTGATCGGCGGACCGACCTACCGGGAGGCCCAGCTCTGCATGGAGATGATCGCCGACACCGGACGGTTGGGTTCGGTCGATCTGGTGGAGATCAATCCCGCCCTCGATGTGCGCAATGTGACCGCGGAGTTGGCCGTCGACCTGGCCGAGAGTCTCTTCGGCAAGTCAACCCTGCTCCGGGTCACCCAGCACCCCCAAGGCCGATCCCGCTGAGCTCACCACCGGCCTGCTCCGGTCCGGCTCGCCCTCCCCTCGCGCCCATCGTCGGCCACGCGAACGTCCTGCCCGCCCCCGGCCACCGCTGGGCGCACGACCGGGACCTCACCTGTTCCGGGGGTGAGTTGCACCATCGGGCGCAACGGCTGACGCCTGGCGGCCGCTGCCGTTGTGTCGGGAACCCCAGCTCTGTTATCTGTCTCGGGCACGGTCAATGTACGCACTTTCATTTGCTGTGAGGTCTCGTTGTTGGCGACCGAACGGGAGAAGCGCCCGAGGGTGACGCGGCGGTCCGCGCTGACCTGCGGATCCGTCAGGGGCCGCCCGTCCCGGTGGTCATCGCGCAACTGGACGGCATCCCCGGCGTTCTGCGGGTCGCCCGCAAGGACCACGATGTCGACTGATGAGGCCGATCAGCGCCATACCGGTCACGCCGAGGCATCCCCGCGGGTCGGGAGGACCCACTCCGGGCGCGGAAAATGGCAGGTGTAGCCGTAGGGAATCCGCTGCAGATAGTCCTGGTGCTCAGGCTCGGCCTCCCAGAAAGGGGCTGATCGCTCCAGCGTGGTCGTAGCCGGGCCCGGCCACAGGCCCGAGGCGTCGACGTCGGCGATCGTGTCGCGGGCGACCTGCTCCTGCTCGGGCGTCATCGGGAAGATCGCCGATCGGTAGCTGGTGCCGATGTCATGGCCCTGACGGTTGACGGTCGAGGGATCGTGGATCTGAAAGAAGAACGCCAAGATCTCCCGGAAGCTGGTCACCCGTGGGTCAAACACGATCTCGACCGCCTCGGCGTGACCGGGATGGTCGCGGTAGGTGGCCCACTCATTCTCGCCGCCGGTGTAGCCCACCCTGGTCCTGATCACGCCGGGTTGATGCCGGATGAGGTCCTGCATGCCCCAGAAGCAACCGCCAGCCAGAACCGCGGTCTCGGTGTCGGGGGTCTGGGTGATCATTCCGGTGTCGCGAACCACGGTAGAGCCCTTTCTCTTGGTCACCACGAAGGTCCGGCCTGAGGGTTGTCCCCAGGCGCGCTCGCTGTCCTCTCAACGCATGCCGCTCAGATTTTCGTCCCGGCCTGTGCCGCACCGTCGAAGCCCTGTTGCCGCCACGCCTCGTAGGCGACGACATCCGCCGCGGTGGCGAGGTTCAGCGAGCGACGGTTCCCGAGCATGGGAATGCGGACACGGCCGGTGATCCGGGAATCGGCCAGGACGTCAGCAGGTAAGCCGTCGGGTTCACTCCCGAAGAGCAGTACATCGCCTGGACGGTAGGCGATAGCGGCGTAAGACACCGACCCGTGCGCGGTGAAGGCCCAGATGCGAGCGGGCAGGAGCGCCGCGTAGGCATCATCAAGGGTGTCATGGACCCTCAGGCGTGCCAGATCGTGGTAGTCCAGTCCGGCGCGCTTGAGCTTCGCACCGTCCAGATCGAATCCCGTGCGCCCGGCCAGATGGAGTTCGGCTCCGGTGACAGCGGCCAGCCGGATGGTGGAGCCGGTATTTCCGGCGATCCGGGGCTCATGGAAGAGGATGCGGATGTCAAGGGCCACGCCTCCAGCATGGCAGGTCGGGCACGTCAGCCCGGCCACGTGAGGAGCCGATCGCTGGCGAAGTCGCGCTGCGAGCCGTCGACCGGATCGCGGAAGCTCACCTCCCGCGCAACCAGGTGGAGGTCGCCATCGAGAGCCTCACCGGCCACAGCCGGGTACAACGGATCGCCGAGGATCGGAATCCCGAGCCGGTTGAGGTGCACCCGCAGTTGATGGGTCCGGCCCGTGCGGGGCACCAGTCGGTAGCGTGCAAGACCTCCGCGGGTCTCAAGCAGGTCCACGGTGGTCTCAGCATTGGGCGGTTCCTCGGGCAGTTCGACGGCCTGCAGGTCACCCCGACGCTTGACGATGTGGCTGCGCACCGTCCGCGGGAAAGCGAGCCCTTCCCTCAGGGGCGCGATCGCCTCGTAGACCTTGGCGACCCGACGCTGCTCGAATGCCTCCTGGTAGGGGCGACGCCACTGTTGCTCGGTGGTGAGCACCAGCACGCCTGCGGTGAGCCGGTCGAGTCGGTGCGCGGGGCTCAGGTCCGGAAGGTCGAGAGCTCGACGAAGAAGTACCACGGCGGTTTGGGTGACGTGAGTCCCGCGCGGTGTCGTTGCCAGTCCCGGAGGTTTGTCGACCACCACCAGGCGCTCGTCACGATGAAGCACCCGTAGATCCCACTCCTGGCTGGGTTCGGGCACCAGGGGCCGGTGGAACCAGACAAAGGTGTTTGCCTCGTAGGGTTCGTCTCCGCAGACCGGCCTGCCGTCGGCATACACGAACTCCCCCGCCGCAATCATGGCTTCCACAGGAGCAGACGACGCCAGCCGAGCCACCAGGAAGGCGCCCAAGCTCTCATAAGGCTCAGGACAGGCACCATCACGGTCGGGGGTTCGCACCCACACGGCATGGAGCCCGTCACGAGGCGCTAGCGGCGAGGGCGTGGCCAACGTGGTTCCTCCTATCGTCTGGTCCCGGTGATGTTCGACGTCTTCCTGCGTCCTCTCTCGTTTCCCGCATCGTTGTTGCGGAG
>JBKEBV010000157.1:0-3959 GCA_047973315.1 Propioniciclava sp. | reverse complement strand
CGGCCAACTCTTGGGAGTGGGAGGCGAGGCGTTCATCGAACGCGGCCTCGACCTGCGCGGCGAGGGCGGTGTACTCGGCCTCGGTGATCGCGATGTCTTGGTAGCAGTCAACGACCAACTGCTCGGCGATCCCGACCGGCACCGCGCGGCGGGTGCAGTTCTTCCGCTTCGAGGCTCGCCCGGAGCAGACGTAGTAGGCGTAGCGGACGCCCTCCGGTCGGCCGGGAAGTCGAGCTGCATACCCGGACGAGCCTGGATTCAGTCTGCCGGACGCACGGCCAGGCGCGTTCCCCAGGGGTCGGCGAAGCGGAGGCTTCGACCGTCATCAGCGGCCGGAACCTGGTGATGCCGCAGCCGGTCCGCCAGCGCCTCGACATCCTCGCGTGCGGGAACCTGGATGCGCACGTCCCCCAGCCCGAGCGTCGCGGCTCGCGGGCCGGCACCGGCGCTGTGCCAGGTGTTCATGCCCAGGTGATGGTGGTAGCCGCCGGCCGAGAGAAACAACGCGCTTCCCATCGACAGCGTGACGTCGAAGCCGAGGACGCCCTCATAGAAGGCGCGCGCGGTCGGAACATCGCCCACCTGCAGGTGGACGTGGCCGATGGCCGCACTCACGCTGCTGTCGGAAAGGTCCGGTTCCCACCACCGCTGGAGGAACTGCTGAGGATCCAACGGCGCCGATCCCATCTGCACACTGCCGTCCGGGCCGACGGGCCACTCGACCCGGGCACGATCACGATAGAGCTCCAGACCGTTGCCCTCGGGATCGTGGAAGTAGAACGCCTCGCTGACGAAATGGTCCGCACTCCCCTCGTAGTGATGTGAGGCGTGCTGCGCCATTGAGGCCAGTGCGGACGCCAGCCGTTGCTGGTCCTCGAACAGGATCGCCGTGTGATACAGCCCGGCACCGGAGCGGTCGGGCTCCGGCAGGTCAGGCTCCTGCCGGAGCATCATCACCGGCACTCCCCCGCGACCCAGAACGGCGCTGGAGCCGACCTGGTCGAGGACATCCAGGGTGACCGCCTGCTGGTAGAACCTCGTCATCGTGTCCAGGTCGTGCACCAGGAGCTCAACGGTGTCCATCCGGGTTGCATCCGGGACGGCCCCGGCGGTGGGAACCGCCTGCTCAAACCAGACGGGACCGCTTATGCCCATACGACGAAACCGATCCAGGCCACCGCGATCGCCAGCGCCAGCAGCGCCACGTTCGCCGGAACGGCCTGCTTCTCGCCGCGGGACAGGTGGGTGATGATCGCGCCGATCATCGTCAGGCCGAGGCCGACGGCGGCCAGTGGCGCCAGCACCGGAGCGATACCGGTCAGCGGTGGGAGAAGGAGACCGAGGCCGCCGAGCACCTCCAGACCGGCGATGGCCTTGACCGACCACGCAGGCCAGGCGCCAGCCCAGGCCATGCCTGAGTCGACGAGTTGCTGGCGGGACCGCGCGAGCTTCATTCCGCCCGCGGCGATGAAGGCGAACCCGAGCAGGCCGGCGAGGATCCAGTAGATGATCTCCATGAAAACTCCATTTGGTTGTTGCGACAACTTCTCGGCTCAGTTTGCCACGGTTTGGTTGTTGCGACAAGTAAAGTAGGGTGATGCCCATGACAGTGCGGGTCATGGGCATGAGCGAGGAGGAGTCGGCCGCCTGGCTCGGCTTGGCGCAACTGATCCAGGTGCTTCCTGCGGCGCTCGATTCCCAGCTACAACGCGATTCCGGGCTGACCCATTTCGAGTTCACGGTGCTGACCGTGCTCGCCTTCGCTCCCGAACGAACCCTGCGCATGTCGGTGCTGGCGCAGGCCACCGCCGCCACGCTCCCCCGCCTGTCCCATGTCTGCACCCGCCTGGCCAGACGCGGCCTCGTCGAGCGCACCAGCTGCCCCGACGACGGGCGGGCGACGAACATCACCTTGTCCAGCCAGGGCAAGCGCACGGTGGCCCGTGCCACTCCGGGTCACCGCGATCTGGTGCGCCGACTGGTGATCGAGGCCCTCAGCCCCGAACAGCTCTCCGACCTCACCGCGATCACGACCGTCATCGCCGCCCGGCTTGGCGACACCGCAGAATGCCAGCACGCGGGGACGGCTGAGGAGGGCTGACCTGGGTTCCGCGTCGCCTGCACGGGCTCGTCCAGGATCCGTACCCGACGCAGGGGCGCTCCCCGGGCCACCGGGCGCCGGCGCCTTTGACGCGTCACGCCTGTCGGAGAACCTCGACGGAGGCACGCCCCGCCACCGGCACCCCGGACTGGGGCCGGCCGACCCGGCGATCAGCCCTGGGCTGCGGCCACCACGTTGTAGCTCTGCAGACGGCGGCGTTCGTCCTGGGTGAGGATCGACCACGATCCGTTCCACAGACCGGTGAGCACGAAGGAGGCATCAAAACCCATCCCCAACCAGAGGGCCATGCCGACCCGGAGCGCCAACCCGTGCCCGACGATCACCGATGTCTCGCCCGGGTGCTCGTCTGCCACCTCGGTGAGTACGGCGGCGATGCGCTCGCCGGCTTCGGTGGCAGTCTCCCCCGATGCCGAACGCCGGAAATCGCGGCCCTGGGCCAGAGCCTCAGTGAACCACGGGTTGGCCTCGGCGATGTCGGCGCCGGTCATGCCCTGCCAGGAACCGACGTTGATCTCCCGTAACCGTTCGTCAGTGATGACCGGCACACCGACCCGGTCGGCGAGCGGGCGGGCAGTTGAGACCGCTCGGTCAAGATCGGAGCTGATCACCCGGGCGGGGTTGTAGGCCGACAATCTTTCGCCGGCGGCCTCGGCCTGACTGCGGCCGACCCGGTTCAGTGGCACGTCCTGGTGGCCCTGGAATCGTCCCCCGGCATTCGCATCGGTCTGTCCGTGACGCAGGAGGATCAGCCGGGTCGTGGCGTCGGTCACGAGTCACTTGACTCTCGCGCCAGATCAACCGTCGGACAGTCCCGCCATAGGCGTTCGAGCGCGTACAGTTCGCGCTCCTCGCTGTGCTGGACATGGACGACGAGATCGCCGAAGTCGACCAGCACCCAGCGCGCCTCTCGACCTCCCTCACGCCGCAACGCCTTGACGCCGGCGCGGTGCAACCGTTCCTCCACGGCATCCACGACCGCCGAGACCTGCCGCTCGTTGCTGGCGGTCGCGATGAGGAACACATCGGTGAGGGCCAGCCGCTCCGACACGTCGAAGGCCACCAACTCGGTGGCCTGCTTGTCCTCGGCCGCCACAGCCGCAACGCGGGTCAGGTGACGGGCGTTCTCGGTTGCCGCCATGGAACTCCTCGGGTCTGGGTGATCGCGGGTCTCAGGGGGCCCGGTACAGACCCCGCTTGGTGATGTACTGAACGATACCGTCCGGGACCAGGTACCAGATCGGCATCCCCTCGCGTCTGCGTTCGCGGCAGGCGGTGGAGCTGATCGCCATCGCCGGCACCTCCATCAGCGTCACCTTGTCCGCCGGAAGGTGGGTGATGTCCTTCTCCTCCAGGTCGACACCGGGGCGGGAGACACCGACGAAGTGCGCCAGGTCGAACAGCTCCTCCACCCCGCGCCAGGTGAGGATCTTGCTCAGCGCGTCAGCGCCGGTGATGAAGAAGAACTCCGTCGCCACACCCCGCTCGGCGCGCAGATCCCGCAGGGTGTCGACGGTATAGGTGTCGCCGTCCCGGTCGATATCGACCCGACTCACGGAGAACCGCGGGTTGGAGGCCGTGGCGATCACCGTCATCAGATAGCGGTCCTCAGCAGCGGAGACCTGCTGCTTCGCCTTCTGCCACGGGCGTCCGGTCGGAACGAACACCACCTCGTCGAGGCCGAAACGCGACTGCACCTCCGAGGCCGCGACCAGGTGGCCGTGGTGAATGGGGTCGAAGGTGCCGCCCATGACGCCGAGACGCCACGGACGCGAGCGCTGCCCTTCGACGAGACCGGTCGTCGTCACTTGGAGTTCGTGTGGGGCCGCGCCGACCCGAA
>JBKEBV010000151.1:0-25784 GCA_047973315.1 Propioniciclava sp. | reverse complement strand
CAGGACCTCTTCGTCGTCCCGAGGCTCGGTCACGTCCGGAAGGGTGTCGCGGTCGGTGGCCCGGATTCGGCAGCTCCGCGGGTAGTTCAGGCCTTCAGTGGTGCGGGAGAAGTACCAGTAGGTGCTGCCGTCGGTGTGGGTGACATGAACCGGGACCGACAGGTCAGTCTGCTTGGTGCGGGTGCTGATGTCCTCGTACAGGTCGGCGCGCAGGCCCTCGAGGTGGGCGGTGCTCTGATCCGCCCAGGCATTCTGCGCCTCCAGGAAGGTTCGCAGGTCGGGGTCGTCCTTGTCCGCCATCCAGTGGTAGGGATCCTCCACGGCATCGCCGTGGACGACCCGGGTGAACGGCCGGATCGGAGCTGCTGGGGGACGGGTCATCTGCTCGGGCACGCTGGTCAGCGTAACCCGGATGGGGGAAATCCCTGCGCGTGGTTTGGGTCTGGGCGGGCGACGTGACAGAATGTGCACCAGCGCCAGCCATTGACAGGTCCCGGCTCGTGCGTGCCCAGGTCCGGCTTTCGACGAGAGGTCTGATTGGTGACTCCGCGTTCCACGACAGCAACCACCACCCGCACCAAGAGCGGCAAGAAGAGCACTGCGACCAGCGGAAAGAAGGCGGCCCAGCGTCCCCGCAAGAAGGCCGGCGCCGCGAGTGAGGCCACACCGACCGTTGCCGAGGTCCTCAACGCCGATGGCGTCAAGGAGGTGACCTTCGAGCGCGAGGGCAACGATGTCGTCCTGACGGTCGGGGGCAAGAAGCGCAGCCTCGATGATGTCGATGAGAACTCCTTCGACCAGAAGGAAGCGGCGAAGGACGAGAAGGAGCTTTCCGAGGACGAGGGCTTCGTCGTCTCCGACGCCGACGACACCGATGAGCCGGAACAGCAGGTGATGGCTGCCGGTGCCACCGCTGATCCCGTCAAGGACTATCTGAAGCAGATCGGCAAGGTGGCGCTGCTCAATGCTGAGATGGAGGTGCAGCTCGCCAAGCGTATCGAGGCGGGCCTGTTCGCCGACGAGTCAATTGTCGAGGGTCGGGTCCAGGCCAAGGAGATGGAGGACTTCGAGTGGATCGCTGCCGACGGGCGTGACGCCAAGAACCACCTCCTGGAGGCGAACCTTCGTCTCGTGGTCTCGCTGGCGAAGCGCTATACCGGCCGCGGGATGCTGTTCCTCGATCTCATCCAGGAGGGCAACCTCGGTCTGATCAGGGCCGTGGAGAAGTTCGACTACACCAAGGGCTACAAGTTCTCGACGTATGCCACCTGGTGGATCAAGCAGGCGATCACCCGGGCGATGGCTGATCAGGCGCGGACGATCCGTATTCCGGTGCACATGGTCGAGGTGATCAACAAGCTTGCCCGCGTCCAGCGCCAGATGCTGCAGGATCTCGGCCGCGAGCCGACTCCGGAGGAGTTGGCCGTCGAGTTGGACATGACGCCGGAGAAGGTTGTCGAGGTGCAGAAGTACGGTCGCGAGCCGATCTCACTGCACACCCCGCTGGGCGAGGACGGCGATTCCGAGTTCGGCGATCTTATCGAGGACTCTGAGGCCATCGTCCCCGCGGAGGCGGTGAACTTCACCTTGCTGCAGGAGCAGCTTCACGATGTCCTCGACACGCTCAGCGAGCGCGAGGCAGGCGTGGTGAGCATGCGGTTCGGTCTCACCGACGGTCAGCCGAAGACCTTGGACGAGATCGGCAAGGTCTATGGGGTGACCCGGGAGCGGATCCGGCAGATCGAGTCCAAGACCATGAGCAAGCTGCGGCATCCGTCGCGGTCGCAGGTGCTGCGCGACTACTTGGACTGAGGCCGCGAACCGCGCCTGCGGAAGATCAACGTCGGCGCGGCGTCACCCACAGATGGATGACGCCCTCCACCACGGTGGTGCCGTCGCGTCGGGTCGCCCAGACCCGCACCGGCACCCGGGGAGCTCCCTCCCAGTCGGTGGGGCGCGTCTCGGCGTGGCAGGTCACATCGCTGTCGGCCTTGGCGGTGTAGCTCACCTCCATGCCCTGGGGGATCCATCGCAGATCAGCGTCGATGGTCGCCTCGGCGAGGGCACCCATGCAGGCCTCGAGACCGTTGCAGATCGCGATCACGTGCAGTGTGCCCAGGTGATTGGTCAGGGCTTTGCGGTTCGGGATCACCAGCGTGGCACGGTGGGGCTCCAGGCGGGTGAACCGTGGTGACACGGTGGTGAAGTAGGGCGCACGCCGCGCGAACGTTCGGGAGAAGGCGCGCCGCCCCCCGGGGAGCCGTCGCAGTCGCCGCCACAGCCGCAGAGCCTCAGACATGCCCGCCATGGTAGGGCGTGTCCGGTCATGGGACGGTTCACAACCGAGGCCTCGGCCCTGCCCGGGCTGCTGCACCCGGTATCTCCCTCCGCACCCAGACGGCCCCGGAGGCAACCTCCGGGGCCGTCTGCAGTGAGTCGTGGTCAGGCGAGTTTGGCCGTCTCGTCGTGGATGTTCAAGGCGACCTGCTTGAGCTTGTCCGAATGGGCGCGGCTGTGGTGAGCGCAGAACAGCAACTCGCCACCTGAGCTCAGGGTGACCCGTACGTACGCTTGGGCTCCACAGCGATCGCAACGGTCAGCAGCGGTCAGGCCATCCAACGTGGTGGTGGTCATCCTCGTTCCTCTCCTCGCGGTCTGGGGACATCTCCAGTAACGCCACGCGACAGATGGTTGTTCCCCGTACGTCGACAGTACTCGGGTTGGCCAAGGGTGGCGCGTGGCTCGCGGCATCGTCACCGATTCGTCACGTGCGGTACGGGGACTCCCGGGGTGGTTCGCGGGTTCTGTCGGGCGGCGGCGCTAGTCTGCGGAGGTGACCACGACCAAGGCCAGTCCCAGGACCGAGAGCCGCGACTACGAGGCTCGGCACCTCATGGTGCTCGAGGGCCTCGAAGCCGTCCGTAAGCGTCCCGCCATGTACATCGGCTCCACCGATACCCGCGGTCTGATGCACTGCATGTGGGAGATCATCGACAACGCCGTGGATGAGGCGCTGGCAGGCTTCGGATCCCGGATCGACGTTGTGCTGCACAACGACGGTTCTGTCGAAGTCGGTGACACTGCGCGCGGTGTGCCGGTCGACATCGAGCCCCGCACCGGGCTCAGCGGAGTGGAGGTCATCTTCACCAAGCTCCACGCTGGCGGCAAGTTCGGGGGAGGCTCCTACAACGCCACCGGCGGCCTGCACGGCGTGGGCGCGTCGGTGGTCAACGCGCTCAGTTCGCGGCTGGACGTCGAGGTCGACCGCAACGGGGCCACCTGGGCGATGTCCTTCCGGCGCGGAGTGCCCGGCGTCTTCGACGGTGACGGTCCCGAGGCCGGTTTCACCCCGGACAACACGCTGCGGAAGCTGGGCCGGGTCGCGAAGGCGAGGACCGGCACCCGGATCCGCTACTGGCCCGATCGCCAGATCTTCCTCGCCGATGCCCAACTCTCCGGGCGACAGCTCGCCGCCCGGGCCCGCCAGACGGCCTTCCTGGTGCCAGGGCTTGCCATCGCGGTGGCGGACCGGCGCGTCGCCGGCGAGGAGACCAGCGAGCTTCATGAGCACACCGGCGGTATCTCTGAGTTCTGCGACTACCTCTCCACCGGAGAGCCGGTGAGCGAGGTGCTCCGCCTGCAAGGCTCCGACCGGTTCACCGAGACGGTGCCGATGCTGGACGAGAACGGCAGCATGACCCCGACCGACGTCGAGCGCGATCTCGGTGTTGACATCGCCCTGCGCTGGAACAACACCTACGACCACCAGGTGGTCTCCTTCGTGAACATCATCGCGACCCCGAAGGGAGGCACCCACGTCACCGGATTCGAGCGCGGCGTTCTCCGGGCCTTCACCAAGTCCCTCGACGGCACCAGGTTGCTCAAGTCGGCCGAGGAGATCATCAAGGACGATGTCCTCGAGGGGCTGACGGCGGTGGTGACCGTCCGGCTCGCCGAGCCCCAGTTCGAGGGGCAGACCAAGGAGGTGCTCGGGACCCCGCCGGTGAGCCGCTTGGTGACCAGGATCGTCGAAGCGGAGCTGTCCCAGTTCCTGACCTCCAGCAAGCCTGCGGTGCGAACCCAGGCGCGCGCCGTTCTGGAGAAGGCGGTGGGTGCCTCCCGCACCCGGGTGGCTGCCCGGGCGCACAAGGAGAATCAGCGGCGCAAGAATGCTCTTGAATCGAGCACGTTGCCAGCAAAGCTGGCCGACTGCCGTAGCAATGACACCGAGCGTTCCGAGTTGTTCATCGTCGAGGGCGATTCGGCGATGGGTACGGCCAAGCTGGCGCGCAACTCGGAGTTCCAGGCGTTGCTTCCGATCCGGGGGAAGATCCTCAACGTGCAGAAGGCCTCGGTCGGGGACATGCTCAAGAACGCCGAGTGCGCCTCGATCATCCAAGTGGTCGGAGCAGGGTCGGGTCGGACGTTCGATCTCGACCAGGCCCGGTACGGAAAGGTCATCTTCATGGCTGACGCCGATTCCGACGGCGCTCACATCCGCACCTTGCTGGCCACCCTGTTCTTCACCTACATGCGGCCGCTGCTGGAGGCGGGGAAGGTGTACACCGCGGTCCCGCCGCTCCATCGGTTCGAGCTGAGAAAACCGAAGAAGGGCCAGGAGAAGGACCTCTACACCTATAGCGAGGCCGAGTATCAGCGTAAGCTCGCCGAACTCGCCAAGCGGGGAGTCTCCTTCTCCGAGCCTCAGCGCTACAAGGGACTGGGGGAGATGGACGCCGACCAGCTCAAAGAGACGACGATGGATCCGCGTCACCGGACTCTGCGACGGATCACGGTCGAGGAGGGCGAATCGATGGAGCAGGCCGTGCGGACCTTCGCCAAACTGATGGGCAGCGATGTCGCTCCCCGGAAGGAGTTCATCGTCGAGGGCGCCTACGCGCTCGATGCCGATCGGATCGACGCGTGACTGCGCCGAGGAGTGCTCCTGGGCTGCTGTTCGCGTTCCATCCGCGTCGTCAGGACAGCGGATCGGCCCCCAGCGGCTGGCGCCGCTAGCATCAGCGTCATGACCGACGCCGACGCTTTCGCCGATCTGCTGGCGGCGAACCGCCGCTACGCCGCCACCGCCCCCAAGGGATTCGACGGGATCGCCCATGCGGGGGTGGCGGTGGTCACCTGCATGGACTCCCGGATCCAGCCCTTGGACATGATCGGTCTCTTCAAGGGCGAGGCGAAGATCCTGAGAACCCCCGGGGGCCACGTGACCCATGATGCGCTCGCCGGCTGCATTCTCGGTGTCCACCTTCTCCAGGTGACCCGCATCCTGGTCGTGCAGCACACCCGGTGCGCGGCGGCGTCGACCGACAACGCGGGGATGCGGAGCAAGGTGTTGGCCGCCTCCGGGCTGGAGGCGGGGGACTTCGATTTCGGCGCGGATCCCGATCAGGTCGGTCGGCTCGTCTCCGACGTCGACTTGCTGCGGACCCATCCCCTGCTGGCCGGACAGGTCAGGGTGGGTGGGTTCATGTATGACGTCGACTCGGGGCTCATCGAGCAGCTCATCTGATCGCTCGCCGAGAGGAAGCGGTGGTGTCAGGAGGGGCCGGAGCCGTTGGGGACCATCACCGGGTGCGACTGCTGATCGCAGCGATGGGCTGCGCCGAGGGTGTCCCGGAGCCGTCCCGCCGTCCCGTCGCGGGCGGGAGCTCCACCGGTGAGCCCGATGCCGCGGACGCGATCACCGGATCAGGTCCCACGAAGGCGAGCGCGAGGCTGTCCTCACCCTTCAGGAAGCGATGGCAGCGCACCCCGCCGGTGGCCCGGCCCTTGCCCGGGTACTCCGCCACCGGCGTGACCTTGACCGACCCGACCTCGGTTCCCGGCAGTGCGTCCGACGAGCCGGAGATAGTGACCACCGAACCTTCGGATCCCACCGCACCGAAGAAGATCACCTGAGCATCGCCGGCGAGCTTGATCCCGCTGACGCCGCCGCCCGACCGGCCCTGGGGACGGACAAGGCTGGCGGAGAAGTGGAGCAACTGCGCGTCGGAGGTGACGAAGACCACTTCGGCGTTGGGATCATGCAACTCCAGTGCCCCGACGACCTCGTCGCCGTCGTCGAGCCGGATGATCTCCCAGGCATCCTTGTTGGACAACACCTCGGGGTTGACCCGCTTGACCACACCGCGGCGGGTGCCGAGCGCCCAGGTGGCGTCGGCGCCCAGGCGGGTGAGCCCCAGGGGACGCTCGTCGGGTTGCAGATCCAGCAGTTCTGCCGCCGGGGTACCACCGCTGAGGTTGGGTGCGGTGGCGGTCACCGGGACGCTCGGCAGTTCGATGGTCTGGGCCCGGATGACCCGGCCCGCCGAGGTGAGAACGCCGTAGTCGCTGCGGGCGGTGGTGCGCGCCGCCGACACGATGACGTCATGTTGGGCGCGCGGCCCGTCGGTCGGGAGGGTCTCCTCGGTGTCGGCGCGGGCCAGCAGCCCGGCCGAGGAGAGCATGACGACACACGGCTCGTCGGCGATCTCCAGCGGGGTGGCTGCAGCCTTCGGGCTCTGGCCGCCCCCGGCCAGCAGCACCGTCCGGCGCGGCGTTCCGTGAACCCGGGCCACCTCGTCAAGCTCGCGGGCAACCAGGGCTCGCAGTTCGTCGTCGTTCTCGATGATGAGGCTGAGGTCGGCGAGCAACTTCTCCAACTGCTCGCTTTCGGCCTCAAGCTCGATGCGGCTGAACCTGGTGAGACGACGCAGTCGCAGGTCGAGGATGTAGGTGGCCTGGACCTCGGTGAGATCGAACACCTCCATCAGTCGCGTGCGCGCGGCCTCGGCGTCGTCGGAGTCACGGATGATCGCGATGACATCGTCGATGTCCACGATGGCCAACAACAGGCCTTCCACCAGGTGCAGCCGGTCGGCCGCCTGCTGGTGCCGGTGCCGGGTCCGCCGTAGCGTGACGTCGAGACGGTGATCGGCGTAGACCACCAGCGCGTCGCGCAGGCTGAGGGTCTGCGGCTGGCCTTCGACCAGTGCCACCATGTTGATGCCGAAGCTGTCCTCCAGCTTGGTGAGCTTGTACAACTGCTCCAGCATCGCCTCGGGGTTGATGCCATTCTTCACCTCGATGACCAGTCTGGTTCCGTTCGCCAGGTCGGTGAGGTCCTTGATGTCGGCGATGCCGGTGATCTTCTTGTTCTGGTGGAGCGTCTTGATCTGGTCGATGACGCGCTCCGGTCCTACGGTGTAGGGGAGTTCGGTCACCACGATTCCACGGCGGCGGGGTGACGTCTGCTCGATGCGTGCCGTGGCCCGGATCTTGAACGTACCGCGCCCGGTCGCATAGGCGTCAGCGATGCCGTCCAGGCCTACGATCTTGCCGCCGGTCGGAAGATCAGGGCCAGGGATGAACCGCATCAAGTCGTCGACGTCGGCGCCGGGATGTCTGAGCAGATGCTTGAGGGCCTGAACACACTCGATGAGATTGTGAGGCGGAATGTTGGTGGCCATGCCGACGGCGATGCCGGTGGAGCCGTTGACCAGCAGGTTCGGGAACCCGGCGGGAAGAACGACGGGCTCGGTGCCCCGCCCGTCGTAATTGGCCCGGAACTCGACGGTGTCCTGGTCGATCTCACCCACCATCACCGAAGCGGCGGTGGCCATCCGGCACTCGGTGTAGCGCATGGCGGCGGGACCGGCGTCGAGCGAACCGAAGTTGCCGTGGCCGTCGACCACCGGCAGCCGCATCGACCAGGGCTGTCCCATCCGGACCAGCGCGTCGTAGATGGCGCTGTCGCCGTGGGGGTGCAGCTTGCCCATGACCTCGCCGACCACCCGGGCGCATTTCACGTGGGGACGATCGGGTCGAACACCCATGTCATCCATCGAGTAGAGGATGCGGCGGTGCACCGGCTTGAGGCCGTCACGTGCGTCGGGAAGCGCTCGAGCGTAGATCACCGAGTAGGCGTACTCGAGGAAGCTCGTCTCCATCTCTGCGGTGACGTCGACATCGATGATCTTCTCGACAAGATCGTCCTCGACGGGCGGAGTCCTGACCACGTTTTCCCTTCCGGCCTACCGGGAGAGATCCCCGGTGCGGGCGCGTGCAACGGTGACGCGAACGCGTCGGTGCCATTGTGGCGCGGGTCAGGGTCCCGCCGGCGGCGGCTCTCCGGGTGTCACACGATCCCGAAGCGCTCCCGGGCCAATTGGAGCAGGCCACGGCCGTCGGGGGCCCGCAGGATGGGGACCTGCGGGGCGGCGGTGTCCTGGTCCAGTAACGGTTCGGTGGAACCGTGGGCGAGATAGTGCTCGGTCGGGGAGAGCTGACGGATTGCGATCGCCAGGACGCGTCCGGGATTCGCCACCGCGAAGTCCCGGTAGATGTCGGGATCGTGCTGACCGTCGTCACCGACCAGGAACCAGGTCAGCTGCGGGAAGTCGAGGGACAGTTGCAGGAGCGATTTGCGTTTGTGCTCGATCCCGGAGCGGAACCATCCGGTGTTGGTCGGCCCCCAGTCGGTCAGCAGCAGAGCCCCGGCCGGGTAGCGATGGCGGACGAGGAACCGGTCGAGGAACCCCTGGGTGTTCCAGGCGCCGGTGGACAGGTAGAACACGGGGGTCCCCGGGTAGCGTTCCCCGAGGGCGTCGTAGAGGTAGGCCATGGCGGGCACAGCCTGGCGGGCCATCTCGGCACGGACGAAGGAATTCCAGGCCGCGACCATCGGGCGGGGGACCATGGTACTGAGGACGGTGTCATCCACGTCCGAGACGATTCCCACGCTGGCATCAGGGTCGACGATCTGGACCGGCGCTTCGGCCACGAAGGCCTCCTCCTCGCTGCCGTCGGGGTGGGCCATCAGCCGTGCCGACCACCATCCCGCGCTCATATCATGCCCCGGCACCCGGTGGTCGATGTAGCCGCCGCGATCGGTTCGACCGGAAACGGTGACTCCACCCACCTCAATGGTGTAGGGGGCGTGCACACAGGCTGCAGCGATGAAATTCCGCCAACCGCGGCGGCGCAGGAATCCCTCGGCCGCCTTCCCCAGATGGGTGCGGGAGAACTGCGGACTGAGGACGATTCGGCCGAGCACCCGGACGAAAGAGCCGTCACCGTAGCCGGTGTAGGGGATGATCCGCTCCCGCCAGCCGAGCGCTCGGAAGAACCGCTCAGCGCGCCGATCGAAAAAGGCCTCGAGGCGTGCGGCGAAGAAGGGTCGAGTACTCACAAGACCCCACCGTACTGATCCCGGTCGGCCGGCCGACAGCGGCTGGCGTTGACCGGTGACGGCACCCTCGGGTCAGGACGGCTACGCTGAGACCGTGGTTCGAGGCAAGGGAGATCGACGGATGGGTGTGCAGCAGGGGCTGCCCGCAGCGTTGGATGAGGCGATCGTCGCCTCCGGCTATTTCCCGGCCCTGGTCGCGGCCACCCTCGGTCAGGCGGTGGGGGAGGAGATGCCGCTCGACTGGCTCGTCCACCACGAGGCCACCTTCACCAGCCAGGCCGTCCACCGACACATCACTGTGCTGGTCCTCACCCCGACCAGGCTGATCGTCGCCCACACCGACGACGGCAGCAATCCGGACGTCCCGCAGGCGCTCACCACGGTCGAGGCGCTCGGGCTGCGCAGTATCCGTTCGGTCGGTCTCACCCAGGTCGCCGGTAACCCCGAACAGTTCGGATCCGGGCCAGCCACGATGGATGAGGCCTGGCTGGTGGTCAACTGGGGTGCCGTCCGCCGGGTCGAGATCGAACCTGCCACGTGCGGGGACCCGAGCTGTGAGGCTGACCATGGTCTCACTGCGCAGGACGTGGCGGACGATCTGACGGTGCGCGTGAGTGCTGCTGCCGATGGCGCCGCGCACGTCGCCGATCTCGTCCGGTTCGGGACAAACCTGCAGCTGAGGTCGGCGTGAGCGTTCCTGCGGTGCCGCTGGTGCCCGAGTACGGGAAGTCGACTCTGTCGGACGTGTTCGGCAGCATCGCCTCATCCTTGGGGCACGCCGGCTGGGTCAATGCGCTCGCGCTTCCCTCGGCGAAGCGCTGGGTCCTGGTTCTGGTGGACGGTCTCGGCGACATCAATCTCGCCGCTGCCCTCGAGCATGCGCCGTTCCTCGCCGCCGCGCGCCAGGCGAACTCCGCCCGCACGATAACCAGCGCGGCGCCCAGCACCACGGCCACGAGCATCACCAGTCTGGGGACGGGGTTGCCGCCCGGGCAGCACGGGATCGTCGGCTATGCGTTCCGCAACCCGGTCTCCAACGGGAAACTGAACGCTCTGCTCTGGGAGCGGGGGCTGTCCGCGCTCGACGTCCAGCCGCGGCTGACCGGTTTCGAAAGGCTGGCGCGGACCGATACCGCGTTGACGTTGGTGAACCCGGCACGGTTCCAGGGCAGCGGGCTCACCGAGTGTGCCATGCGCGGTGCCCGGTTCCAACCCGTGCCCGATGAACGCGATTATGCTGCGCGGATCGGCTGGGTGGTGGACGCCGCGGTCTCCGCGCCGTCGACGTTCACCTATTTCTACGAGCGCGAACTCGACCATGGGGGACATGCTCATGGGTGGCAGAGTCATCAGTGGCGCACGATCCTCGGTCGGGTCGACCATCTGCTCCGCCGGCTGCGGGAGGCGTTGCCCGACGACGTGCAGATGCTCATCACCGGCGACCACGGCATGATGGACATCCCCCGAGAACGGTGGGTGATCGCCGAGGATGTGCCCGGGTTGCTGGACTCGGTGGCCATGGTTGCCGGTGAGGGGCGCTTCCGACAGTTCTACGTGGATCCGGGATCGGTGAGCGCGGTCATCGATCGCTGGCAGAAGGAGTTGGGGGAGCGCGCCTGGGTGTGTTCCCGCGAGGAGGCCGTGGCCGCAGGCTGGTTCGGTCCGACCGACGCCCGGATCGCCCCGAGGATCGGGGACGTCTGCATCGCCATGCGGGAAGACTGGGCGGTGATGACCCGCAGCGAACCCAAAGAACTGGGGCTCCTCGGCATGCACGGGTCACTCACCGAGCAGGAGATGCGGGTTCCGCTCCTGGTGGGGTGACCGGGCCCGGGTCGAACTTGCCCCGGGGCGGGACTACTCGGAGTTCTTCGGACTCCCGAACATGATCTCGTCCCAGCTGGGGACCGAGGCCCGCTTCCGTCGCGCCCGGGAGGTGCGTACCTCCGGAGCAGGATCGATCTCATCGATCAGGGACAACTGCTCGGGTTCATCGGACTGCAGCCCCGGGTCAGGCGGTGCCGGCGAGTCCATCTCGTCGGGTTCGGCCCCAGGATCGGCATCGACGACGCGAGCGGTGTCCTCGAGGGGGTGGACCAGTCCGGAGTAGATCTTGACCGAGTCCTCATCGAAGCTCGACAACATGTCGTAGAGGATGTCCATGTTCGAGGGTGGCTCAGCGACGATCTCGTAGACGCCGTCGACCTCGGTGAGTTCGCCCTCGTGGAAGGCGTCGTCGACCTCATCGGTGTCGTTGAGCTCTGCCGCGGGGGTGATGTCGTCGTCGATCGACTCGGGACGCTGGCGGCCCTGGATGGCGCGGACGAGGGCGAGGTCGTCACCGGCGGGGACCTCACGCAACGGCGCCCGGCCGTCGCCGTCGTCGCCGATGAGCGCCCGCGCCGAGGCATTGTCGGCGACGGAGAAGCGTCCGCCCTGCTCGTAGACGAAGTCAGCCTCGATCTCCTCCTCAGCGGAGGTGAACGAGGCGCGGACCCGCCAGCGCCGATCGGCAAGCTTCCAGGCGTCCCAGCTCACCGTGTCCTCGGCGACGCCTCGGCTGCGGACGCTGTCGCTCACGGTGGTGCCGAGAAGCCGATGGGAGGTGGTCTCGCTGCGGCGTCGCACGGGATGCTGGCGGGCCAGCGAACCGATGTGTTCCCGCTCGGCGAGCACAGGTCCGGCGAAAACCTCGACACGCTCCAGGGGGACGCCGGCAACACCAGCGACGTCCTCGGGGGACTCCCCAGCACGAATGCGCGCCTGGATCTCTCGGGGTCGCAGTGCACTGTCCATGTCATCTCCAGTCGAGCGGGGTGGAACGCCAAGGCCTCCCACCTGCGGGCCGGTGCGTCGGAGGGTTGTCGTCAGCTCGTCGTCGGTGTTACACGGTAACCTACCCGTCCCCGTGCCGGAACTGAGGCCATCGGCCCGGAGCGGCGGTCATCGGCGAGGCCTGAGCGGCGGAGCCTTGACAACTGTGATATATGTGCGTCCGAACTATTCTCCGTTGCACCCCTGCAGGAAGGAACCATGGCCACCGACTACGACGCCCCCCGAAAGAACGACGAGGAGCGCGAGGACAGCATTGAGGAACTCAAGAGCCGGAGGAACGACAAGAACTCCGGCAAGGTCGACGAGGATGAAGTCGAAGCCGCTGAGTCATTCGAGCTGCCCGGCGCGGACCTGTCTCACGAGGAACTGACGGTCCGCGTCCTCCCGCGCCAGGCGAACGAGTTCACCTGCTCGGGTTGCTACCTGGTCAAGGGTCGCAGTCAGCTGGCAGAAGAGCGCGACGGGCGCCTGTACTGCGTCGACTGCGCCGGCTGACTGACTGTTCTGTGCCGCATGGGCCCGACCCCGGTGTGGGGGCGGGCCCATGCGGCGTTGATCGCGGGGATGTGGAGGCTGGTCACAGCTTGACGTTGACGCTGCGGATCGGGGTCGTCAGGCCCGTGCGCTGCTGCCAGTGTCGGGCGGCCATCCGGTTCACCAGGACTTGGGACAGGCCAACGCCCAGCGCGACTGCTGCCACCCGGATCACCGCCACCGAGGTCGGCGTGTCCGGGTCGTTAGGTTCGGGAGGTTCCGCACCGGTGACGAAGCCCCAGGCCGCGTCCACCGCCTTGCTCGCGACGATCCCCGAGAGCGTCGCGATGGTGGTCGAGTAGAGGTTCCACACGAGCTTCTGAGAGATTTCCACGGTCCGTCCTGCCTGCGAGCGGGGGTCTGATCCCCCGGTTGTGGGCATCCTAGTGGCCTGTCGCGGCCAAGGCGTGAGCACGGAGGATCGTCGGGACCGGGCCTCGACAGCATGCCGGGGGAGGCACGCCACAACCCGGAGGTCCGCGACGCTGGTGCTGGCCCGGTGCACAGCGCCAAGGCTGGATCCACTGATGGTCGCCCCGTGCGCGCCCTGGTGCCGGCGCATGGGCGTCGCCGACCACGCGTCCGCTCACGACGGTGCCGATCAGTGGATCCGGGCTAAGTTGGTGGCGTGCTGTATCGCGAACGTCTCCGCGTCCCCCTGTCCTGGTGGTTCATCGGCCTGGGGCTGGGCGTGACCACCGTGACGGCGGTGGGCTTCATTTTCGGTCCTTGGGCCTCGGTCTCGGCCGGGTTGGTGACCGCCCTGGTGATCGGCGCCTTTCTCGCCTGGACCGGCCGCATCGTGGTGATGGTGGCCCCGGAGGGTCTCCGGGTCGGCAGCGCCTTCATCGCCTGGTCCTACGTGGGTGAGGTCACCGCGCTCAGCGTTGAGCAGGCCCGCGCCCTCCTTGGTCCCGACGCCGACAGTCGCGCCCACGTCGTCCAGCGGCCCTGGCTGTCGCTGGCGGTGCGTGTCGCCGTCGATGATCCTGCGGATCCCCATCCGTACTGGTTGGTCTCCACCCGGTCCCCGGCCCAGATCTGCGCGGTTGCGGAGCGGGCCCGCGCCGCAGCGGTGGCGACGTGAGGGACGTTGAGGTGGCGGTGCACCGGCTTGATCCGGGCCTGCCGCTGCCGACGTATGCGCACGAAGGGGACGCCGGTGCCGATCTTGCTGCGCGGACCGATGTGGTGCTGGAACCGGGGGAACGGGCGCTGGTGCCGACCGGTATCGCGCTGGCGATCCCTGAGGGCTGGGCCGCCTTCGTCCATCCCCGGTCGGGGCTCGCCGCCCGGTCAGGGGTGACCATCGTCAATGCCCCGGGCACCGTCGATGCCGGCTACCGGGGCGAGATACAGGTCTGCCTGCTGAACACCGACCGGAGTCGCAGGGTGATACTGCGCCGGGGGGACCACATCGCCCAGCTAGTCTTCCAACGCGTAGGACGAGCACGGTTTGCCGAGGTGACACAATTGCCCCACAGCGACCGTGGCGCCGGCGGGCACGGGTCCACCGGCGGCATCGCCGCCTGGGAATCCCCCCGGGAGGTCGGATCGACGGAGGGAAGTCTGTAGTGGTGTTCGGACGCAGGTCGCGCCGGCCAGATGCTGACACGATCACCGACGGGGCCGAAGAGGTCATGGTCAAGGAGGATGCTCGAACCACGGGCGCTGATGCCGATATCCGGACCGACGGTCCGTTCGACTACAGCGAGGTCGATCTCGACGCTGACAGCGCCGATCTGAGTGCCCACGGCATGCGTCGGGTGGCCTACGGGCCGCTGATCATCACCCAGCCCGAGGACGTCCGTATCCAACTCCAGGGGGACCCGAAAACCAAGGCGATCTTCTCGCTGCTGGCCCACCACGAGGGTGCTGGCCTCGAGGTGGCTCTCTTCGCAGCCCCCCGCAGCGGTGGTCTGGCCGAGGAGTTGCGCGAGGACATCGTCGAGGAGACCTCCCAGAAGACCGGCAACGCCGAGTCCACCGACGGTCCCTTCGGCCGAGAGATCCGCCGGGTCCTTCCCCTGGAGGGACCCGAGGGTGAACAGCTCTTCCACGTGTCGCGGATCTGGTTGGTCGAGGGTCCCCGCTGGCTGTTGCGTGGCACCCTGATGGGCAAGGCGGCACTGGTCGAGGGCGAGAAGCCGCCAGCCGACTTCTTCGTGGAGTTCTTCCGCAATATCGTCGTCCGCCGCGATGACGAGGCCCGCTCGCCCGGCGAGCTGATCCGGCTCGCGTTGCCTGAGGGCGCAGCCCAGGGCTGAGGTCTGGCGATGTGGTCGCGGATCCGCCGCCTGTTCGCCCCGGCGGTGGAGCGCGCGTCGGAGCAGCGTCAGCAACTGGCAGCCGAGAGCGGCGCTGACGCGATCAGCGAGGCGAGAGACCGGACGTGGGTCCGGTTGCGGGGGACGATCGATCTGCTGTCGCTCCAGCCGCGGCAGGATCGTCCTTGGCTCGAGGCCGAGCTGACCGACGGCACCGGTCGGGTGACCATCATCTGGATGGGCCGTGACCGCATCCCCGGTATTGAACCGGGCCGGAACCTGTGGGTGCAGGGACGCATCTCCTGCTTCGAGGGTTCCCGCCGGATGTACAACCCCGAGTACCAGCTGCTGCCCACCCCACGACCGGCGTGCCGGTCGAGGTCGGGGATCGGGGAGTAGCCGGCTGTGGCTACGGCTCCGGTGTCACCGGAGCGCTTCGCCGGTCACCTCGCCGGCACCCGGCCTCGGCTCCGGATCCACCCGTGCCCGACAACCCGCCGAGGCGCTCGCCGCCTGGGCTGCTCCCGGCTGGGCTCACCTGACCGGTGACGCCTCGCTGGCCGGATGCGCGCGCAGCACGTCGGGGGTGAGGTAATGGGCCAGACCGGGCTCGTGGTCAGGATGGACGACGAAGAGAAGCTCGTCGTCCGCCTCGAGGGCGGCCCCGGGTTCGGGGGAGCGCGCCATGCCGTCGCGGATGACGGCCACCAGCACCGCATCGCCGGGGAAGGTGAGATCGGCGATCCGCACCCCAGCATGCGGACTGTCCGGGGGAAGGGTCATCTCCACCAGGTTCGACGTTCCCCCGCGGAAGCTCATGATCCGCACCAGGTCGCCGACGGTGACCGCCTCCTCGACCAACGCGCACATCAGCCGCGGAGTCGACACGGCTACGTCGACCCCCCAGGCGTCGTCGAAGAGCCATTCGTTGCTGGGATGGTTGACTCGGGCCACGGTCCGGGTCACGGCGAATTCGGTCTTGGCCAGCAGGCTGTGGACGAGGTTGGCCTTGTCGTCACCGGTAGCCGCGATCGCCACGTCGCAGCGGTCCAGACGGGCCTCCTGGAGCGAATCGACCTCGCAGGCATCGGCGAGCAACCATTCGGCTCCCGGTACGCTGTCGGGCTTGATCGCGAGGGGCTCGCGGTCGATGAGCAGGATCCGGTGTCCGTTGGTCAGCAACTCCCGGGCGATGGAGCGGCCGACATTTCCCGCTCCGGCGATGGCAACGCGCATGAGATCCCTTTCATTGGGTGAGCGGTGGCTCGGCGAGAACGGACTCGATCCGGGCAACCTCGGTGTCGGCCGCGGCCACATAGAGGGTGTCCCCGTCCTGCAACAGGGTGTTCTCATCGGGCACCAGGCCGGTGCCGAACCGGGTCACGAAGGGGATCTTGGACCGGGTCGCCTTCTCCATCGCGGTGATGCGGTGACCGATCCAGGCATCGTGGGTCCCGAGCCTGATGAGCCGCACCGAACCGGACGCGTCGTGCCACTCCGGTTCCGATCCCTCCGGGACGAGGCGGCGCAGCACCTGGTCGGAGGCCCACCGGACCGTGGCCACCGAAGGGATCCCGAGACGTTCGTAGACCCGGGCACGCCCCTGGTCGTAGATCCGGGCGCAGACATTGTCGACACCGTAGGTCTCCCGAACCACCCGCGCGGCAAGAATGTTGGAGTTGTCGCCGCTGGACACCGCAGCGAACCCGTCGGCGTCCTTGATCCCGGCCAACTCGAGAACGTTGCGGTCGAACCCGACGCCGCGGATGGTGCTGCCGTGGAAGTCGGGTCCCAGACGACGGAAGGCGTCGGCGTCGGTGTCGATCACGGCGATTCGGTGGCCCCGGGCCTCGAGCGCTCGGGCGAGAGAGGCGCCGACACGCCCGCAACCCATGATCACGATATGCATGCGGTCAGGCCCTTCAGCGCCAGCGACGGATGAGGTACGGCGGTGCCGGGGACCCCACCGCAGGTCTAGAGTGTAACCCCGTGGATGTCGGTCATACCGTCCGGTGTGTTCTGGTCGGACGCCAGCACGCCACCGCGGCTCTTGGTTCGTTCACGGGCCCGGGGCAAGGGGCACGACCCTGCCTTGCCCGCTTGGCCCCGTGGCGATGGGCCGTCGCTTGGGCGGGGCGGAGTGGGCAGGTGACCCGATGGCGTCGGCCCGGGGTCGGTCCGGTGGGCCGGGGTCGGCACGCTGGACCAGGGGGACCGACGTGACCTACGAACCCGGTGTCGGAGATGTGCTGGGTCCGCTGCGGGTGGGCGCGATCGCCCACGGCGGGCACTGGGTCGCGCGTCACCAGGGCCGGGTGTACTTCGTCCGGCAGGTGCTCACCGATGAGGTGGTGACCATCCGGGTGACGAAGCTGGCACGGCGGCACGGATTTGCTGAACTGGTCGATGTTGTGGAGGCGTCTCCGCACCGGGTGCCGAGCCCCTGTCCGGTTGCGGACCGGTGCGGCGGCTGTGACTTCCAGCATGTCGAGCCCGCTCACCAGCCGGAGTTGAAGCGCCGCGTGGTCGCCGAGCAGCTGCAGCGGCTCGCCGGGATCACCTGGACGGGGTCGGTGGAGACTGTCGGGGATGTCCTGGGATGGCGCACGCGGATGCGCTATCACTCCGGTTCACAGGGGGCGTGGGGTCTGCGCCGCTCCCGATCCCATGCCGTCACCCCGTTGCCGGAGGAGGGCTGTCGGCTGGCTGTGCCCGGCCTCGGGTCCCCCGCCCCCGATCTGGTAACCGGTGGCACCGTGGTGGGCACCGCCTCGCCAGCGGGGGTGACCTGGACGCGGCCCGGCGAGGGGATCCTGGTGGAGGAGGCGGCGGCAGGGAGGAGGTGGCGGGTCTCCACCGACGGCTTCTGGCAGGTACATCCCCGGGCCGCGGACACCTTGGTGACCGCAGTGCTGGACGGCTTGGCGGTGCGGGAGGGGGAGACGGCCCTCGATCTCTACTGCGGGGTCGGGTTGTTCGCGGGGGCGCTGGTCGATCAGGGCGCTTCGGTGATCGGTATCGAAGGGGATAAGGCGGCGGTGACCTTGGCGCGCCGGAACGTGCCTGCGGCGAGGTTTCTCGCCGGGAGTGTGGCCGGTTCGCTGGCGCGGGTGCGGGAACGGCAGGATCTGGTGGTGCTCGACCCGCCGCGGCAGGGTGCGGGAGGGGAGGTGCTCGGTGAGGTGCTGAGACGAGGCCCGCGGGCGGTGGCCTACGTGGCCTGTGACCCGGCAGCGCTGGCCCGCGATCTTGCAGCAGCCGAGAGCTCCGGCTATCGGGTCTCCTCGATCCGGGCTTTTGATCTGTTCGGGTCGACTCACCACGTGGAGTGCGTCGCGATGCTGAACCGGGGCTCGGCGTAGACTGCGGGATCGAAGGGGTGATCAAGCGTGGGCCGGTACGTTGAAGCCCGTTGCCCGCTGCGCCCTGCGGACATGTGCTCACTGTGCCAGCCGGGGGCGACCGGACCCCAGGACTGCGGTCTGGTGTACCTGGTGATGGATGATGATGAGGCACGGGATGTCTACAACGAGTACCGTCGTGCCGCACGGGCCGGCCGCGACCGGGTCTCCGACCGGGGTGAGCGGGAAAAGCCATGATAGTATCTCGACATCAAGATAGTTTGATCCAACGGAGGAGAGCACAGGTATGAGCCTCAACACTTTCGGCGCACGAAGCACCCTCGAGTCCGGCGGCAAACAGTATGAGATCTTCCGCCTCGACGCCGTTGACGGTTCCGCCACCCTTCCCTACAGCCTCAAGATCCTGCTGGAGAATCTGCTGCGCACCGAGGATGGGGCCAACATCACCGCCGAGCAGATCCGGGCGCTGGGGGACTGGGTCGCCGACTCTGAGCCCTCCCAGGAGATCCAGTTCACCCCGGCGCGCGTCATCATGCAGGACTTCACCGGGGTGCCCTGTGTGGTCGATTTGGCGACGATGCGCGAGGCAGTGGCCGATCTCGGCGGCGATCCCTCGCAGGTGAACCCGCTGTCCCCGGCCGAGATGGTGATCGACCACTCGGTGATCGCGGACTTCTTCGGCACGGAGAGCGCGCTCGAACTCAACATGGACGTCGAGTACGAGCGGAATCGCGAGCGTTACCAGTTCCTGCGGTGGGGGCAGACGGCCTTCGACGACTTCAAGGTGGTGCCACCGGGGACCGGCATCGTGCACCAGGTCAACATCGAGAACTTGGCTCGGGTCGTCTTCCCGCGCGTGGTGGACGGCGTGCTGCAGGCCTATCCCGACACCTGTGTGGGCACCGACTCGCACACGACCATGGAGAACGGCCTCGGCATCGTCGGCTGGGGGGTCGGTGGCATCGAGGCGGAGGCCGCCATGTTGGGCCAACCGGTCAGCATGCTGATCCCGCGGGTGGTCGGCTTCAAACTGTCGGGTCGGCTCAACGACGGTGTCACCGCGACCGATCTGGTGCTGACCATCACCGAGATGCTGCGCGAGCACAAGGTGGTGGGCAAGTTCGTCGAGTTCTACGGACCCGGTGTCACCGAGGTTCCGCTGGCCAACCGCGCCACGATCGGCAACATGAGCCCCGAGTACGGCTCGACCATCGCGATCTTCCCGGTTGACGCCAAGACCACCGACTACCTGCGCCTCACCGGCCGTACCGAGGAACACATCGCCCTCGTCGAGGCTTACTCCAAGGCGCAGGGTCTGTGGCACGATCCGGCCGCGGAGCCGCGCTACTCGGAGTATCTCGAACTCGATCTCGGCGACGTGGTGCCCTCCATCGCCGGGCCGAAGCGTCCGCAGGACCGGGTGCTGCTGAGCGAGGCGAAAGAGGCCTTCGCCCTCGCCGTGCCCGGTTACACCGAGAATGTGGACGCCGAGGTCCCGGTGGAACTCGCTGACGGGCACGCCTTCGGGCTCAGGAACGGCGCGGTGACGGTGGCGGCGATCACCTCCTGCACCAATACCTCCAACCCGTCGGTCATGGTGGGCGCTGCCCTAGTGGCGAAGAAGGCCGTTGAGAAGGGCCTGCGCCCGCAGCCCTGGGTGAAGACCACCTTGGCGCCGGGGTCGAAGGTCGTCACCGACTACTACACCAAGGCTGGCCTGCAGACCTACCTGGACCAACTCGGTTTCAATACGGTCGGCTACGGGTGCACCACCTGCATCGGCAATACCGGCCCGCTCATCCCTGAGGTGAGTGCGGCGGTCAACGATGCCGATCTCGCGGTGACCGCGGTGCTGTCGGGCAACCGTAACTTCGAGGGACGGATCAGCCCCGATGTGAAGATGAACTACCTCGCATCGCCGCCGCTGGTGATCATCTACTCCCTCGCCGGGACCATGGACATCGATCTCGCCACCGAGCCTGTCGGAACCGATAGGAACGGGGCCGCGGTGTACATGAAGGATCTGTGGCCCACCACCGCCGAGATCGAGGAGGTGGTGGGATCGTCCATCAGCGCCGAGATGTTCAGCACCCGGTACGCCGACGTGTTCGCCGGCGACGAGAAGTGGCAGAATCTACCAACCCCCGACGGCGAGGTGTTCGCCTGGGACGAGGACTCGACCTACGTCCGCAAGCCGCCGTACTTCGACGGGATGCCGACCGAACCCGAACCGGTCACCGACATTGCTGGAGCCCGCGTCCTGCTGAAGCTGGGGGACTCAGTGACCACCGACCACATCAGCCCGGCCGGCAATATCAAGGTGGACACCCCGGCCGGTCAGTATCTGATCGAGCACGGCGTCGAGCGGAAGGACTTCAACAGCTACGGGTCCCGTCGTGGCAATCACGAGGTGATGATCCGGGGTACCTTCGCCAATATCCGGCTGCGTAACCAGATCGCGCCGGGAACCGAGGGCGGGTACACCCGCGACTTCACCCTCGACGATGGCCCGGTCACCTTCGTCTACGACGCTGCCCAGAACTACCGCGCGGCCGGGATCCCGTTGGTCGTGCTCGCCGGCAAGGAGTACGGGTCGGGCAGCTCTCGCGACTGGGCGGCCAAAGGCACCTCGCTGCTGGGGGTCCGGGCCGTGATCGCGGAGAGCTACGAGCGGATCCATCGCTCGAACCTCATCGGCATGGGCGTGCTGCCGTTGCAGTATCCCGACGGTGCCACCGCCGAGACCTTCGGGCTCACCGGCGAGGAGCGGTTCGCGGTGGTGGGGGTCACTGCTCTCAACGATGGTCAGATCCCGCCAACGGTCACGGTGCGGGCCAGCTCGGCTGACGGCACCGAGGTGAGCTTCGACGCCGTGGTGCGCATTGACACCCCCGGTGAGGCCGACTACTACCGCAACGGCGGCATCTTGCAGTACGTGCTGCGGGGGCTCGCCCGGCGCTGATGAGCGGCACCACCTCCGAGACTGCTGGTCGGGGTCCGATCGGGGCCGCCCGGATCGCGTTCTCCCACCTGGCGGTTCTGCTCGGCCTCGTCGCGGCGGGCATCTTCCTCGCGCTGTGGGGTCTGTTCACCGACACCGTTTGTGGCCAGGCCAGTGACGTGGTCTGTGGGCTGGGGTGGCTGTGGTCCGGCGGACTGGTCGGGGTCCTCGGCGGGACGGCGATCACGGCAGCCGTCTTCAAGCTCGGGTGGGAGTGGTGGGCGGGGATCGCCGCCGTGATGCTGGCGCTTCCGGCGCTGAGCGTTCTTCCCGATCCGGTTCCCATCGGAGTGTGCGTGTTGGCGCCCGCTACTGCAGGGGCGCTCACCTGGTCGGGCACCAGGGAGCGCCCCCGGTGGCGACCCTGGTTGATGATCGGCCTGATCGTGCTGGCCACAGCAGCGAGCGCGGTCTCAGTGCTCGTCTGACGGTGGTGCGGGATCGCCGCCGGAGCGGTTCGGTGAGGTTCTTCCCCCAGGGCAATCGCGGCGCGCGACCTCCGACAGCTGCCTGCCGAACGGGCCGGACGTGCGGGCCCGGTCCGCCGACGGCGTCACGACAAGGCGCCCAGGTGGGGGCACGGAGCACCACTAGACTCACGCCCATGGCATTGATCGATGACGTGAACGGCCCACGTGATCTGCGATCACTGAGCGGCAGGGAACTAGCGACGCTCGCTGCGGAGATCCGTGCCTTCCTCGTCGGCCGGGTGAGCCGCACCGGCGGACATCTGGGACCGAACCTGGGCGTTGTGGAACTGACCATGGCGGTGCACCGGGTGTTCGACTCCCCCCACGATCCGATCATCTTCGACACCGGCCACCAGAGCTATGTGCACAAAATCCTGACCGGGCGGCGCGAGCTGTTTCCGACGCTCCGGCAGGTGGGTGGACTGTCGGGCTATCCCGCCCGCGAGGAATCGCCCCATGACTGGGTGGAGAACAGCCACGCGACGCCGTCGCTGTCCTGGGCGGCAGGGCTGGCGAAAGCCTTCCAACTCTCCGGTGAGGATCGCACCGTGGTTGTCGTGATCGGCGACGGCGCCCTGACCGGGGGGATGGCGTGGGAGGCGATGAACAACATCGCCGTCGAGCCGGGCCTGAAGCTGGTCATGGTCGTCAACGACAACGGCCGCTCCTACACCCCGACGGTGGGCGGTGTGGCGAGCCATCTGGCGAAATTGCGAACCGATCGCCGCTATGAGGAGACCCTCCGGGCCATCAAACGCCGGGTTCAGGCGGCGCCGGTCATCGGTGAGGGTGTCTACGACCTGATGCACGGCTTCAAGACCGGCGTGAAGGACATCCTCGCACCGCAGGGGCTGTTCTCCGATCTGGGGCTGAAATACGTCGGGCCCGTCGACGGCCACGACACCGCCAGCCTCGAGCATGCCTTGGAGGCAGCCAAGCACTTCGGCGGGCCGGTCATCGTGCACTGTATGACCGAGAAAGGCCGTGGCTTCGCCGCCGCGGAGGCCGACGAGGCCGACCGGTTCCATGCGGTCGGTTCCCTTGACACCGACACCGGGCAACCGCTCAACGCCAACCCGCGGCGTACCTGGACCGATGCGTTCCGTGACGAGATCGCGCTCATCGCCGCGGAGAATCCCGCCGTGGTGGGGGTGACCGCCGCCATGCCGCACCCGACCGGGCTTGACCGTTTCGCCCGAGAATTCCCCGGCCGGGTCCTGGACGTGGGAATCGCCGAGCAGCATGCGATCACCATGGCAGCCGGGCTGGCCCGAGGGGGCCTCCACCCGGTGGTGGCGCTGTACTCCACGTTCCTGAACCGGGCCTTCGACCAGCTGCTGATGGACGTCGCGCTGCACGGGGAAGGGGTCACCATGGTCCTGGACCGCTCCGGGATCACTGGTCCTGACGGGCCGAGCCACCACGGTATGTGGGACACCTCGCTGGCGACTCTGGTGCCGGGGCTGCGCCTAGCTGCACCGCGCGACGAGGTCCGATTGATCGCGGCGCTCCGGAAGGCGGTGACAGTGGCCGACGCGCCGACGGTGGTGCGCTATTCCAAGGAGCCGCTTCCCGAGGTGCTGGAGGCGACCGGGAGTCGGGGGAGCGTCGACCTTCTGGCCGATGCCGCCGACGCCAGGGTGCTCCTGGTCGGCTATGGCGCGTTCGCGGCTCTGGGACTGCAGGTGGCTGACCGGGTGGCTCGACAGGGGATCGCGATTCGTGTGGTGGATCCCGTCTGGGCGTTGCCGGTGGCCGACGACCTGCTGGCCTTGTGCGCCGAACATGACGTGGTGGTGACCCTGGAGGATGGAGGGGTGGTTGGCGGGCTGGGGGCCCATCTTGCCGGTCGGTGTCGTCAGGCCGGCGTGCCGGCGCGGGTCCACCCCCTCGGTATCCCCCAGGAGTTCATCGGCCAGGGATCGCGCGGCGAGGTGCTCGAACGGATCGGTCTCAGCGCCAAGGAATTGGCCCGGACCGTCGTCGACCTGGTGCTGGCGGCGGACGAGTCGCGGTCGCTCCCCGAGGTCGGTGCGGGCCGTGGGGAGCCGTCCGCGAAGGCCTGACCCGTCCGCCCCGGTGGCGACGAGGATCTCGCCGGGCAAGACCCGGGCGGGGCGGAGGCGGGAGCTCCTCAGCGGTCCACCAGTGCCGCGGCGAGAAGATGGGCGGTCTGCTCCCGCTGCCACCGGCGAGCCCCGGAGGCCACCAGAGACGCCTCGATGGTCGTGGGGGTGATGCTCGCCGGCGGTTCCCAAGCGAGTTGGCGGACTGCTTCGGGAGGAAGCAGATTCTCCCGGGCGATCCCTATCTCCTCGGCACGGCCGAGGAGTGCAGACCGGAGATGCTCCCAGCGCTCGGCGGCTTCAGGGAAGCGTCGACCCCAGCTCTTGGGTGGCGGAACGCCGTCTGCCGGTGCGCGTCTGGTCGGCCACTGCGTGGGGGGCAACGCCGCAGCCCGGTCGAGAGCATCGAGCCAGAGGCTCTCATGGCGCGCTGCGTTGCGCCAGCGGAATCCCTTGACCCGGCGGAGCCCGTCCCGACCGAGTCTGATGGTCTGGGCGTCGTCGACCAACGCTCCGAATTCGCTCAAGGCGCGGTCGGCCACCAGGCGCCCGGGGGCTCGGTCGAGTTGCTGCGCCAGCTGGTCGCGCGCCACCCACAGCTCCCGCACCGCAGCCAGACCGCGGGGCGTACGGACCTGGTGCAGGCCAGAGACCCGGCGCCACGGCTCCTTGCGCGGGACCGCAGGCGTGGCGGCGGTGGCGACCAAGTGGTCGAACTCCTCCGCGGCCCAGGTGGTCCGTCCGACCCGGGCCAGCTGCTCGGCGATCCAGGCCCGCAGCGGGACGAGCAATTCGACATCGAGCGCGGCATAGGAGAGCCAGTCCTGGGGCAGCGGCCGACTCGACCAGTCGGCTGCCGAGTGCTCCTTGGCCAGGGACACCCCCAGCCCGCGTTCGACAAGCGCACCCAGGGACACCTTGGGGAATCCGAGCAGCCGGCCAGCGAGCTCGGTGTCGAAGAGGCGGTGGGGGAGCAGGTTCACCTCCGCCAGGCAGGGAAGGTCCTGAGTGGCGGCGTGCAGGATCCACTCCGGTTCCGCCAGAGCGTCGGCCAGCGCGGAAAGATCGGCCCTGTCCGCGCCGTCCTCGAAGGCGGTGGGATCAAGCAGGAAGGTGCCAGCATCCTCGCGGCGCAGCTGGATGAGATAGGCCTTCGGCCAGTAGCGGAAACCGTGGGCGCGTTCAGTGTCGACCGCGAGGGGCCCGGTGCCGGCGGCCAGTCGCACGGTCGCATCGGCGAGCGCCTCAGCAGTTTCGATGACTGGTGGGATGCCGTCGGCCGGCCGGGAGATCAGCCTGGGCGGCGCAGTGTTCCCCTCGCTCATCGGCGTTTCCTTCCGGGTCGGTGAGGGTCGAGCGCCACGACGCCCTCGGGCAGCAGGGGGAGACCCGAAACCATGCAGAGCAGGTCCTGCCAGGCGAGGATATGCGGCAGAATCCCTTCGCCACTGTCGATTCCGGGCGTCCAGGAGGCCCGGATCTCCACCTCCGCCTTGTCGGAGGTTCCCTCCATCGAGCCGAATGAGGTGGACGACACGGCCGTCACCGTGCCGCTGGGGGCCACATAGCTGGCCTCCCGCTGAGCCAGTGCATCGGTGAGCCAGGACCAGCCGACCTGGGCCAGCAGGGGATCACGCACCATGTCGGGGTCGACGAGGGCACGGGCGAAGGTGACACACCGGAATGTTCCCTCCCAGGCGGGATTGCCGTCCGGATCGTGCAGCAGCACCAAGCGCCCATTGCCCAGTTCCTCGTCGTCCACCACGACGTCGGCGGCCATCGCGCAGGCGTCGGGCGCGATTCGCTGCGGGGCAGGGATCTCCTCCACCTGCAACTCAGGACGCCACGCGAGGTCGCGCAGGACGCCGACGGCTCCATCGAAGAGTCCCGGACCGGGGATGCTCATACCCACGGGTTTCAGGCTAGGAGGCGGCGGCTCCGCTTCCCGCCAGGCGCGCCGGACCGAGCCTGGTCACGGGTCGGGCGGGGAGTGGACCAGGCAGATCGAGTTGATGCAGTACCGCAGATCGGTCGGTGTGGGGTACCCCTCACCGGAGAAGAC
>JBKEBV010000123.1:0-4428 GCA_047973315.1 Propioniciclava sp. | reverse complement strand
TCCTCACCGTAGCGCCAGGCACTGACACTGTTCGGATGCCATGCCCTGCATGGGCTTGAGGGGTGATGCAGCCGGGAGCATGTGTCGCGTCGACCGGGCGCTGCGATCTACCTGTGATTATCTCATAATCAGGCAGTTTCGAGAAGGACTCGTGGCCTCGGTCAGGCGTCCCAGCCCCAGGCGAAGCCGTTAAAGAGGCCACCGTGGACGTCGCGCAGGGTGAGAGTCGCAGTCCCAGGTCGACGCGGTTGTACTCGTTGGCGGCGTGCGGGCGGGCGAACGGGCTCGCTCCCTCGAACTTCCAGATGCTCGCGGGGCGTTCCCCGACGAACCCGACGCGGATAGTGAAGAGCAGCGACCGGTGATGGAGCGCCCGGCTGGCGAGGGTCACCGGGTCTGGTTCATCGCTGTTGACGGGTGGGGTGATGCGGAAGCGCAGGTCGTAGCGTGTGCGGTCTTGCATGGGCTCGGTCGCGGTGCGGGCAGTGATCTGGTGCATCACAGCGACCGCGGAAGCCAGTACCTGTCGCTGCGCTACACCGAACGACTAGCCGAAGCGGGAATCGCAGGCAGCGTCGGAAGCCGCGGTGACAGCTACGACAACGCTCTCGCCGAGAGCGTGATGGGGCTGTTCAAGACCGAACTGATCAAGCCTCGTAAACCCTGGCGCAGCATCGATGATGTCGAGATCGCGACCATGCACTGGGTCTGGTGGTTCAACACCCAGCGACTGCACGGCGAACTGGGACATCAAACCCCAATCGAGATCGAGGCAGCCTACGATCAGCGCCATGAACCAGCGAGAATCCCGCCCGGGGCCCTCGTAACCACCTAGGAACTATACCCAGGACGGTTCACTTCGAGCTCGCCCTCCTCGTCGGCCGCGACCCCGCCGACCTCGATAATCCGGACGCCATCGAAACCGCAGCACAACAGCTGCTCACTCCCGCTACCGAGTGGATCATCGTCATCGGGCTCCGAGCAGCCGCCGGACTCGACGCCGGCGAGGTCGCCGACGAGCCCGGCGTGGCACTGCACGACCAGAACCATGCCTCGAGAGGGGACGTGGTCGTAACCCGCCGTAACGACCGGCGCCTGAGCATGGGTCGCTCGTGGGTGAAGAACGGGGATCGGTGGATCGTCACCCGCGCCCGCGAGGACGGCTCGGTCACCGTGCGGCGGGAAGGCTCGAAGTGGCGCACCACCCTCACGCTGCCGGCCGAGTACGTCGCCACCGACCTCGAGCTCGCCTACGCCACCACATCGTTCAGGTCCCAGGGCTCCACGGTGGACACCGCGCACGCGATCGTGCACTCCCCGCAGATGACCCGGGAGAGCCTGTACCCTGCGCTACTCGCCCAAGCCCGAGGAGGACATCCTCACCACGCTGGCCCGAACCGCCGGCCATGACGCCGCCGCAGCCATCGGCCATCTCACCCAGGCATGAGATGCCACCTCCTCCGGACGGCGCCACCGCTCTACGTCACCCGGCGGCCCCGCATGGTCCTCAACGACCGGTCCCCGCACGACGTCTTCACGACCTTGCTAGCCTCGCCGGGCCATCCCTCGTTGCGATGACCGCTGGAATGCAAGACGTCGCAATGGCCTACTTTTCGAGCGTCGTCGACATAGCCTCTACTTCCTTGTCCGTGAGGGTGTTTTGTTCCTTCTACTAGGGTTCGAAACGACCTCCGCATCGGCGTCCGGTACCGCACTCGGCGACGAGAGCAGGACCCGAGATCCCTGCTCCCACGCGGAATCAAGGCGTTCCAGTCGACCGACAGTGTTCAGTTTGGGTGCCTTGGAGACCACAATCGTGATTGGTCGGGACATGTGTCTCGGATGAGCGCGACTGATGTCGCTGATGAGAGCCCGGCCCATGGCCGGGCTGTCACCGTGTGTTGCGCCAGTAGCCGCAGGTTAATGGCCAAAATATATGTGTATGCGTGTTCGGCGTGTAGTCCGCGGTGCGCGCGGAAGAGGTCTTGGAGGGCCTCGTTCGGTCCGCCTCGAGCGACGAGGTGGTGTGGACTGCTTCGAATTTCTTGGACGGTTGGCCCGCTTAGAGTAGGCGTTACTGAAAGAGCGCAAACGCTGATGAGCGCGTCGCGTGACGGTTGTCGGCGTACTACCTCAACCAGCACGTGAGGTAGTACGCCGACGCGAGTCTTCGCCCGCACCGTGCCCCGGTGAATCCGTACTGCTTCGCGATGGCCATGCCAGGTAGGCGCGGCTCAACCCCTACCCGGCCAAGCATTGCAGATCGGCAAAGATGCGCTCGATGTGATCAGCCAGCGGGGTGCGCCCATCCTCGCGCTGCCAGGCATCGATGGCCAGATCCAGGGCCAGCAGGGCAGCCCCGGCAATCAGCGGTGCCAGATGCTGCCGGTCGGCGGGCAAGAAGCCAACCAACGCTTCGGCGATAGCAGCACGATTGACCAGATCCGCCTTGGCGGCACCGGCAAGCAGAGCGGGCGTGGCATAGATATAGGACACCCGCCGGAGTTGAAACTTGCGCTCAGCTTGATAACGCTGCGCGAGCGTCGCAACAAAGGTATCCCGCAAGGCCCGCAGCGGCGGTTGCTGGGCGAGACGTCGGTCAAGGTCAGCCGCGATCTCGTGGTCGGCGGCGTCCCAGAGCACCAACTGCTCCTTGGTGCCGAAATGCCGGTACACCGTTGATGGGGTCAGGCCCGCGCGCTCGGCGATCTGCTCGACCGTGACCCGGTCGAAGCCCTCTGCGAGGAAGGTGTCCAGGGCGACTCGCTGGGTCATCTCCATCGCTGACCGCCGATTGCGTTCCCGTAGCCCCACACGGCCACAGTAGTGGGTCGGACACTAGAAAACAAGTGACTTGCAAAATGCGAGTCACTTGCTTTATCGGAGTCACTTGCTTTATGGGAGTCACAATCATATTCTTGCGTGGTGGCTATCTCTCGTATCGTCAACCTCGATCTGATCCGTGGAATCGCCGTCCTCGGCATCCTCGGGATGAACTCCATAGCGTTCGGACTGCCCGCCGCTAGCTACGCGAATCTGGCCGCGGCAGGAATGGCGGCACCGTGGGACTGGGTGCTCGGGATCCTCGGCGAAGTGTTCATTGACCAAAAGTTCATGGCACTGTTCTCGATGCTCTTCGGTGCCGGAGTGCTCGTGGTGGCCGACCGGGCGCAGGCCAAGGGCATCTCGCCGGTGCTGCATACCTTGTGGCGCAATGCCATTCTGCTGCTGATCGGTCTGGCTCATACCCTGATCTGGGACGGCGACATCCTGGTGATCTACGCGCTCGCGGCTGCGATGGTCCTCGCCCTCCGGGGCCTATCGGTGCGGGTGTTACTGGTCACCGGACTGCTGGTGTTCGCGTGCTCGCCCGTGGCTGCTGCGGTGGCTCAGTCCACCGTGGGCCCCGGTGGAATCGGTCTGGGTGAATACTGGCTAGCGGACGGCGCCATGTCGGACATCGTGGGCCTGTTCCTATTGTCCGATGCGTTGCTGCGGGCGGTCGGAGCCATGCTGATTGGTGCCGCACTGTTCAAATCTGGCTACCTCCGTGGCGTGCGGACAGCGGCGCAGTACCGTCGTATGGCTCGATGGGGATGGGGGATCGGCCTGCCGCTGGCCGGGCTGGGCGTCGCGATTCAGATCCATTCTGACTTTGCCCCCGGCCTCGCCCTGATCTCGACCATCCCCAACACCATCGGCACCATCCCGGTAGCGCTGGGCTACATCGCCCTCATTTCGCTGTGGAATCAGGGGGCCGCCTCAGCGCTCAAGGTGCGGTTGCAAGCGGTCGGGCGAATGGCGCTGACCAACTATCTGAGCCAGACCGTCCTGGGGGTGGTCCTACTCGGGGTGGTATTCGCTGGCCATACCTTTACCCGAGCCGAGCTTGCGGCATTCGTGGTGGGGGTGTGGGTGCTGCAATTGATGTGGTCGCAGGCATGGCTGGCCCGATACCGATTCGGCCCAGTGGAGTGGCTATGGCGCAGCGCCACCTACCGCCGGTGGCAGGCTATGGGGGCCGACTCCAATCCTGCTTCCATGCCGCATGGCTGAGAGGAGGGCCACTCCCCTTCGTGTTGCTGGCCAGGACGCGTATCAGCCTGACAACGGGAAGTTGCCGCGGATGATCGCCTGGGGGTCGTGGTGGGCCTTGAGGTGGCGTAGTCGTTGCAAGGACTCCGCCGGGAGGGCGTCGGACAGGCCCTCCGAAGGGTTTAGGAAAGAGATTGGCTTGCGACCGCTGATCGGCAACGAGCCGGCGAGGTCGCTTTGCTTGCCGATGATCGATTCGGCATCGCTGGGTGTCCTCGGCGCTCCGAACATATAGATGGCGTACGGCTCGGTGAGCGGTCCATGCGGACTGTTGCTCGGCTGCGCGAAAGCCCCACCAAGATGGCGAACCTGCGCGGTCATCAGTGGGGCGAT
>JBKEBV010000092.1:0-20774 GCA_047973315.1 Propioniciclava sp. | reverse complement strand
ACGTGGGGAGGTGGACGCTCAGGGGCGACCACACCTCACCCTCAACTTGAAATCTAAACTACACCGTCATTGCCCGACTGGCCAGCGGAAATGGATGGTACTAAAGTACCAACTTTTGCCGGTCGCCTCCGACGATCAGGACGCCGAGGTGCCCGAGCCCGGCTCCTGTTCCCGGCGGCGCGCGGCCTCGGAGAGGGCGACCGCGCGATGGAAGTCAGCCTGGGTCGGCATGCCGTAGGCACGCGCGGTGGTGTCGTGGAGCTCGACCACCTTGTTGTACAGGCGGGTGGTGAACCGCGGAGCCGACTCTCCCGGGAGCGCCTTCTGGGGCGTCCCGAAGATCACGTGAACCGGGGGGCGTCCGGGAATCGGCATCGACTGCCCGTAGGGCATCGCCGCATAGGCGCCGACCAGGGCGATGGGGAGGACCGGCACGTGGTGCTGGATGCTCAACGCGGCGACCCCGTTCTTGAACTTGGCCATGGCGCCGGTCCGGCTGCGGGTCCCCTCGGGGAAGATCAGCAGCGGAACCCCGTCGTCGAGGAGTTTGCCGGACATCCCTTGGTGGGCCCGCATACCACCGCGGTCGATCGGGTAGGCGTTGAAGAACAACCGGGTGCCCACCGACTTGAGCTTCTCCTTGAAGAAGTAGTCGGCGGCGGCGCCCGCGGCGAGATTCCGTGACAGGCGCCGCGGGAGGGCACCGAAGATCACCGTGCTGTCCAGATGGCTGGAATGGTTGGCGACCGCGATGAACGGGGCACTCAGATCGCTCAGGTGCCGCTCACCGTGCACGTGGACGCTCAGCGCCGACCAGATGTAGGGCTTCATCACCAGGTGCTGGGCGACGAACCGGGCGGTGGCCTGCGGCGCGGCGGAGTACTTGCCCAGAGGGTTGCCCGAGGAACGGACCACCTGTCTCACCTCCACCCAGATTTCTGTGCGCCGGACCCGCACGCACGCCATTGTGCACCACCCGGTGCGTCGGACGAGATCAGGCCTCGTGGCCGCGGCTGCGTACCAGCCTGCGGGAGATCGCCTGGACCACCGAGCGCGGCAGGTGCTGCAACCCGAAACCGGCCACCTTCCAGCGCCAGTCGGGCAGCGAGATCACTTTGCCCCGGTCGGCATCGGCCAGGGCCCCTCTGACGCAGGGCTCGGCGTCAACCCACACCCAGCCCGGCAGTTTCCGCGTGCTGATGCTCGCCCGGTGGTGGAAGTCGGTGTGCACCCAGCCCGGGCACAGCGCCGTGACCGTCACCCCGGTGCCCTGAAGCTCGACGGCCAGGCTCTCGGTGTAGACCTTCACGTAGCTCTTGATCGCCGAGTAGTCGCCCTGGACCAGCCAGGCGGCGAGCGAGGACACATTGATGATCTGGCCCGTGCCACGGGTCCGCATCGCCTGACCGGCAGCCCGGGAGAGCACGACGACGGCCTCACCCATGACGGCCCAGGCGCGCTCATGTTCGTCGTGGGCCGGACCCAGCAGCCGCTCGACCATGCCGAACCCGGCGTTGTTGACGCAGATGTCGATCGGAGCCTGGGCGTCCCCGATCCGGTCGGCGACCCGGGCCAGATCGGCGGGGTCGCCGAGATCGGCGGCGATGGTCTCGGTGGCGACGCCGTACTGGTCGGCCAGCTCGTCGGCCAGGGCCGTCAGGCGGGCGGCATCGCGGGCGACCAGAACCAGATCGTCACCGCGGGCGGCGAACTGCCGCACGAAGGCGGCCCCGATCCCTGATGTCGCTCCGGTGACGAGCGCGACGCTCATCGGCTGATCACCGCAGCAACCTCGCGGGCCATCTGCAACTCCTCGTTCGTGGGCACGACGAGCATAGTAACCGGTGAGGCGTCGGTCGTGATCCGGCGGGCCTCGCTGCTGCGCACCTGATTGCGCTCCGGATCGAGCTCAACGCCCAGCCCGCGCAGCCGTTCGGCCACCGCACTGCGGACGGCGGCGTCGTTCTCGCCGACGCCAGCGGTGAAGGTGATCGCGTCGGCACCGCCGAGAATCGCCAGATAGGCGCCGATGTAGTGCACCAGGCGATGGATGTAGACGTCGAAGGCGAGTCTGGCCCGCTCATCGCCGGCCTCGATCCGAGCCGCGATGTCCCGGAAATCGCTGACGCCGGTGAGCCCGACCATGCCGGAGGACTTGTTCAGTAGATTGTCGATGGCATCGGCTGACAGTCCCGCCTCGCGATGGAGGTAGAAGATCAGTCCTGGGTCGACGTCGCCGGACCGGGTTCCCATGACGAGCCCCTCCAACGGGGTGAGACCCATCGAGGTGTCCACCGCGACCCCGCCGGCGATCGCTGAGATCGACGCGCCGTTGCCGAGATGGCAGACGATCTGATCGACATCCTCGTACGGGCGCCCGAGGAACTCCGCTACCCGGTGGGAGACATAGTCGTGCGACGTGCCGTGGAACCCGTACCGGCGGACCGAGTACTGCTCGGCGATCGTCGTCGGGATGGCGTAGGTGTAGGCCTCCGGCGGCAGCGAGGCGAAAAAGGCGGTGTCGAAGACGGCCACGTGCGGAACGTCGGGTAGCGCGGCCCGAGCCCCGAGCATGCCGGCGATCCCCGGAGGGTTGTGCAGTGGGGCGAGCGGGGAGAGTTCCTGGAGGGTCTCGATGACCTGGTCGTCGATGATGGTGGTGCTGGTGAGCCGGTCACCGCCGTGAACGGCGCGGTGGCCGACCGCTGTCACCTCAGCCAGGGCCGGCCCGTGTTCGTCGAACATCCGCACCATGGCGGCCAGGGCTGCGGTGTGGGAGCCGAACGGCTCCTCGTGGCGGAAGGTCGACTCCCCGACGGTGTGCTTGATCGCGCCCAGTTCCTGCCCGATGCGCTCGATCTGGCCGGTGGCGAGCACCCGCTCGTCGTCGGCGTCGATCACCTGATACTTGATCGATGATGAACCCGCATTGATGAGCAGGACAGGGGTTGACACAGGAGGTTCCTCTCGTCGGTCGGTCGAGAACGGTCAGGCGTGCTGGGCCTGGATGGCGGTGATGGCGATGGTGTTCACGATGTCCTCCACCAGGGCCCCGCGCGACAGGTCGTTGACCGGCTTGTTGAGGCCTTGGAGCACCGGTCCGATCGCGAGAGCGCCGGCCGAGCGTTGGACCGCCTTGTAGGTGTTGTTGCCCGTGTTGAGGTCCGGGAAGATGAACACGGTCGCCTGGCCGGCCACCTCCGAGCCCGGCATCTTCTTCCGGCCCACCGTCGGGTCGACGGCGGCGTCGAACTGGATCGGTCCCTCGACCGGCAGTTCCGGTGACCGCTGTTTCACCAACTCCGTCGCCGCGCGTACCTTGTCGACATCGGCGCCGGATCCGGACTCGCCGGTCGAGTAGGACAACATCGCCACCCGCGGCTCGACGCCGAAGGCTGCCGCAGTCGCCGCCGAACTGACCGCGATGTCGGCCAGCTGTTCGGCGGTCGGATCGGGGTTGACCGCACAGTCGCCGTACACGTCGACATGGTCGGCCATACACATCAGGAACGAGGAACTCACCACCGAGACCCCCGGCCGGGTCTTGATGAACTCCAGGCTCGGGCGGATGGTGTTCGCGGTGGTGTTGACCGCGCCGGAGACCATGCCGTCGGCCAGGCCGAGGTGGACCATCATGGTGGCGAAGTAGCTCGGGTCGAGCATCTTCTCCCGGGCCTGGTCGAGGGTGACCCCCTTCTTGGCGCGCAACCGGGCGTATTCGGCGGAGAAGCGGGCGACGAGGTCGGGATCGTCCATCGCGACGACGTCGGCGCCGTCGAGGGAATATCCGAGCGTCGAGGCGCGATGCTTGATCGCGGTCGCGTCGCCGAGGAGGGTGATGTCGGCGGTCCCGCGTTGGAGCACGATGCTGGCTGCTTCCAGGATCCGCTCGTCGCTGGACTCGGGCAGGACGATCCGGCGACGGTCGCGGCGTGCCTTCTCGGTGAGCTGGTACTCGAACATGAGTGGGGTGCGGATCTCGCCCGGTTCGACGGCCATCGCCTCCAGGAGTGCGGCGGTGTCGATGTGCTCCCGGAACAACCGCTGCCCCAGCTCCACCTTCCGGGGCGAGTTCGCGACGGTGCTCTCCAGGCCGAACAGTCGCTGCGCGGTGGTGTAGGTGCCCGCGTCGGTGACGGCGATGGGGAGCTCGTGGTGCACCGTCGAGATGAGCTGGTTGACCGGTTCGGGGATCTCGTAGCCGCCGACCAGGATCAGCCCGGTGAGCTGCGGGAAGGCGCCCGAGGCATGCGCCAGCAGGACGCCGGGGATCATCTCGGAGCGGTCCCCGGGCAGCAGCACCGTCGATTCGACCTCCAGGCGGCGCAGGACATTGGGCAGCGTCATCGCGGCCACCAGGACGCTGCGGCTCTCTCGTTGGATCTGTTCGTCGCGCCCGAAGATGAGCCGCCCTCCGGCGGCCTCCACCTGCGAGGCGAAGGTCGGCGCGGTCAGCAGCGGGTGCGCGGGGAGGATGCCGACGAGCTGGTCGCGCAGGCCGGCGCGAAGAGCGTCGGCGTAGGCGTCCTCCTCGCTCTCGGGGACCCGGGTCGCGACCACGGCGACCGTTCGGGCATGCTGGTGGTCGAGTTCGGTGATGGTGCCCCGGGCCACCTGGGCGACCTGGTCGGGGGTTCGGTCGGCCGCCGAGACGGTCAGCGCGATCGGCACGTTGAGGTTCGCAGCGACCCGGGCGTTGAAGCTGAGTTCGGTGGAGACGGTGACATCGTCGTAGTCGGATCCGACGATGACGACTGCCTCGTTGGTCGCCGCAATCTCGGTGTAGCGGCGGAGAATCCGGGCGAGGGCCTGTTCGGGGTCGGCGAGCACCTCGGCGTAGGTGACACCAGAGGCTTCCGCCACGGTCTGGCTGACTGCGGGCTGGGCGACGAGTGCGGCCAGGACATCGTCCTCCTCGTCGGCGTGCACCACGGGCCGGAACACCCCCAGGGAGGCGATATTGCGGGTGAGGGAGTCGACGATGCCCAGGGCGACGATCGACTTCCCTGTCTTCTCCTCCGGGGCCATCACGTAAATGCTGCGGGTCACACCGTCAGGCTAGCGTGACCCTCGCCGCCGGCGGCGCGGTTGGGCGCGACCGGTCAGAGACGTTCGGTGAGCCAGGCGAGCTGGGCGGGGTGGGAGGTCTCCACGGTCGGTGTCTCGAGGATGATCGGTGCCCTGGCCGCCCGCGCCACGGTGAGGAGATCCTCCTCGGCGATCTGTCCGGTGCCGAGGGCGGCGTGACGGTCCGCCCCTGACCCGGCGGCGTCGCGGCTGTCGTTGAGGTGCACCAGGTCGATCCTGCCGGTGATGCTCCGGATGTCGTCGACGAGGGTGGCCAGGTCGAGTCCGGCGGCGTGGGCGTGGCAGGTGTCCAGACACCAGCCGACCGACTCGATCCCGCGGACGTCGCCGATGGCCGCCGACAGCGCTTCGATCTGCTCCAGGTGGCGGGCCATTGCATGGTCACCGCCGGCGGTGTTCTCGATGAGGATCGGCACGGTGAGGTCGAGCCCTGCGATCGCTTTGCGCCAGTTCTCCAGGCCCTGCTCGGGGTCATCCTTGGCGGTCACGTGACCTCCGTGGACGACGACCCCCACCGCGCCGACCTCGGTGGCGAGCCTCACCTGGCGGGCGAGGATCTGGCGGCTGGGGATCCTGATCCGGTTGTTGGTCGAGGCGACGTTGATCACGTACGGAGCGTGCACGACGAGGCGAACCCCGGCCGCCTCGGCGTCGGCGCGCAGTCCGGCCGCACCCCCGGGATGGTCGACCGCGTGGCCCTTCCAGGCCTGCGGGTCACCGAGGAAGGTCTGCACGATGTCGTAGCCACCCACGCGGGCGGCGGCGATCGGGTCGGACGCGTGGGCGCCGAACCCGCTGCTCACGGCGCCATCCCGGTCAGCACCTCGACGGCCGCATCGACGCTGGCCGCCGGGACCAGCAGATGGTCGTGGTGGAACCCGGCCAGAACATTGCAGGGGATACCGGCCCGCGCGAGCGCGGTGGAGACTGCGGCCGTCACGCCTACGGCCTCGAGGGAGGTGTGGACGTCGAGGGTGATCCAGGCGTGCACGGAGTCGTAGGCGATGGTGTTCTGGTCGGCCACCTGCTGAGCGATGACCAGCGTGGTGCCCTCGTCCTCGATGATCTGGGCATCGGCGGATACCGCGAGCGCCGTGGGACTGCTGATCATCACGAAGCGATCGGTGCGGACCCGGGGGCGCAACGACCCCAGGACCTGGTGGAGATCTGTCATGCCGGTCATGGGCGGAGTCTAGACAGGAGGGCTGATGCCCTGATGGGGTTGCGGGCCGGGCCGCTCCCCCAAGCCCACCTGTTGCATGGCCCGCTGCTGTCCGCTGAGCTGGCGGACCTGGTCATCTTTCTTGCCGTCGACCGACCTATCCCGGTCGTCGCCGCCTCATCAAGGATCCGGCCTCGGTCCGTCCTAGGTCGCACGTACCGCCATCCCGTTTGGGGAAGCGAGAGCCGAGACGCGCGCCGCCGGGGCAAGGGCGGCGCACACAAGCTGGCGTGGGTCCACCTGGTTGGTCGCACCGGCCATCACCTGCTGACCCTACGCCCCCGCCATGGTCGACGGACTCGGTCGCCCGACACCCTCGGTGTATCACGCGTGATACGATTTCTCTATGACGCACGTGCCTATCCGGGATCTCCGAAACAACAGCGCCGAGGTGCTTCGACGCGTCGCCAAAGGCGAGCGGCTGACCGTCACGAAGGACGGAGAACCGGTTGCGTCTGTCGTCCCGTTGCCGCGACGTCGCACGAACGTCACTGAACTCCTCGCCCGACGCGCCTCGCTGCCGGTGGTCAACCCGGATGCGCTCCGCTCAGATCTCGATGCTCTCCTGGACCCGTCCTTGTGAGCCATCCCACCGAGCGGGGCCTGCTGGACACGTCCACGCTCATCATGCTGGCGGGGCTGTCACCGGAGTCCCTACCAGCGGAGCCGGACATCTGCAGCATCACCTTGGCTGAGTTGTCCGTTGGCCCCCTGGTGACCACCGATGACGCCGTCCGTGCCGCGCGGCAAGCCCACCTCCAGCAGGCCGAAGCAGACTTCGACCCGATTCCCTTCGACGCAGAGGCAGCGCGCGCATTCGGTACGATCGCGGCAACGCTCCGCACATCGGGCCGTAAGCCGGCTGCCCGTGCCTACGATGCACTGATCGCCGCAGTCGGGCTGGCGCGCTCCCTCCCGCTCTACACAGCAAACCCCCGTGACTTCGCAGACCTGCCCGGGCTTGACGTGTACGCGGTGCGCACTGCGGAAGCCTGACAGGAATCGCCAGTCCTGGTGCCCCGTAGGCGCTCGTTTCCGGCTGAGCGGCTCGCGAGCTTGGCTCCGCCGAAGGGCGTGCGCGCTACCAGCCGAACCTGCGTCACCACGATCCCCTCCATCAGCGGCCGAACCGCTGGCCTCCTGTCGTCGGAATGTGAGGCGGGGATCGACGGCCCCGGGTCGGGGTTCCTCGGGCGGGGGTCCCCCGTCGGCAGGGGAGAGTTGTGCGGTGTGCGGAGCTGACGTTCCGGGGTAGGGTCTCCCGAACGCACCCCAGCGGTGTGGGTCACCACGTCAGGAGTTGCTCATGGATGGTGCACATATCGCGGTGCGTCTGGAACGCGCCTTCCGGGACCATGCTGCCCGGCCGGCGACCCGGATCCTTGCCGGGGACGACTGGGACCAGATGACCTACGCCGAACTGGCCGCATCGGTCCACTCCTTGGCGCGGCACCTCATCGACCACGGCGTCAGCGAGGGGGACCGGGTGGCGGTGTTCTCGGCCAACCGGCCGGAATGGTCGGTCGCCGATCTCGCGTTGCTGAGCATCCGCGCTGTGGTTGTCCCGCTCTACCCGACGAGCACACCTGACCAGGTGCGCCACATTCTCGCCGATGCCGGGGTGGTCCACGCGTTCGTGGAGACCGAGGACCTGCTGGGGCGGCTGGAGCAGGTCTGGCCGGCATTAGCCGAGCTTCACGAAGCCTGGACCTTCGACCGGGTTGATCGGGACGACGGCCGGATCCGCCCCGTGGTCGACGTGCTTGCCGGCCAGCCGAGTCCTGAGGCCGACCAGGAGGCCGTCCGCCGACTCAAGCGGGCCAGCGGTGATGACATCGCCTCGCTCATCTACACCTCCGGCACCACCGGTGAACCCCGTGGCGCTGTTCTCACCCATCGCGGTTTCACCTTCGAACTCGATGCGCTCGACGCCTTCTTCACCATCACCCCGCAGGACAGTTCGCTGTGCTTCCTGCCCCTCTCCCACGCACTCGAGCGCGCCTGGACGTTCAAGGTGCTCATGTCCGGCTCGCTCAATACCTACGTGCCGGACCCGACCACCGTGGCGGATCTGCTGGTGCTCGCCCGGCCCACCATGATCGTCAGCGTCCCGCGCCTGTACGAGAAGGTCTATGCGACCGTCACCGCGGCGGTTGCTTCCTCGCCGGCGCGGCAGCGGATCTTCGCATGGGCGATGCGGGTGGGGGCCGCGTGTCAGCGTTCCCATCTGCGTGGAGAGCGCCCCTCGGGATGGCTCACCGGGCAACTGCGCCTGGCGGACCGGCTGGTGTTCCGTTCCATCCGTGAGGCGCTGGGCGGGCCGAAGACGGTGATGGCCTGCGGCGGTGCCCCGCTGCGCCGGGAGATCGAGGAGTTCTTCTCGGCCGCCGGCATGTTGTTGTGCCAGGGGTACGGACTGACCGAAGCCTCCCCGCTGATCACCTTCAACGCTCCGGCGGCCTTCCGTTTCGGCAGCTGCGGGCGAGTGGTCGACGGCGGGGAACTACGGATCGGCGAGGACGGGGAGGTGCTGTACCGCGGACCGAACGTGATGCGGGAGTACTGGGGGAAGCCCGAGGCGACAGCGGCAGCCCTGGACAAGGACGGCTGGCTTCATACCGGTGATGTGGGGCACGTCGATGTCGAGGGGTACCTGCACATCACCGATCGGATCAAGGACATCATCGTCACCTCCGGGGGAAAGAACATTGCGCCGGCGCCGATCGAGGGCATGATCCTGGCCGACCCGCTCTTCGAGCACGCTGTCCTGCTGGGCGACAATCGTCCCTATGTCACGCTCCTGGTGCGGCCCTCGTTCCCCGCCCTGGAGGATCTGGCCCACCACCTGCGGGTGCAGGTGCCCGATCCACGGGATCTGCTGGGAGTCGATGCCGTCGTCGACGAGGTCCGCCGCCGGGTGGCGGCACTGACCGCGACGTTGCCGCGCCAGGAGCAGGTGAAGGATCTCCGCCTGCTCGCCGACGATTTCACGTTGGAGAACGGCCTGCTCACCCCCACAATGAAGGTGCGCCGCAGGCAGGTCGAGCAACGGTTCTCACACCTGATCGAGGAAATGTATGCAAAGGTCTCTGCAGGACGAAAGAAGACCGGGATCTAGGGGAGTGCGGATCAATTCGGTTCTGGATGGGGACAGGCCGGCCAGCTGGAGCGGCGATCACCGGATGTGCTGGTCGCCGACGTCGGTCCACTGCGCCGCAGCCAGAACATGATCGATCAGTGGTTCCCTCCTGGGTGCAACGCCACGGGTCTGTGGTGCGTGACATCACTGTGACAGGAGGACAGGCTGAGGAAACAGTCAGGGGACCAGCCGCGCACATTCGAGGAGTACGTGCGCGAGGCCTCCCCTGCCCTCCAACGCTTCGCCTACCTGGTCACCCGCGACCGCGAGGACGCCCGCGACGCCGTCCAGGACGCCTTGATCGGTCTGTATCCCCGCTGGGGCAAGGTGTCCTCCCGCGGTGGCGTGGATGCCTACGTGCGCCGCTCCATCGTCAACGCCGCGATCTCGTCCTGGCGCAGGAACCGGCGCTCAGTCCCGGTGGAGGATCCCGCTGCTGTGGCAGGCTCGGCCGAGGGTCGCTCGCTCGAGAACGATTTCGTGGATGCCGAGGTCGCCTGGCAGATCTGTCGGGACCTTCCGCCCGATCAACGCGCCGCCGTCGTCCTGCGCTTCTACAACGACTACACTTACGCAGATATTGCGGCGGTGCTCGACTGCCGCGAGGGAACCGCCCGTTCCTACGTTCACCGCGCACTCACCCGACTGCGGACCCGACTGGTCGGAGACGATCATGACTGACACCGTCCGCCCGGAACCCGATCGGGCTGAACGCGCCCTGCGGTCGACCTTGCGCACCCATGCCGATGACATCGAGATCATCTCCCTCGATCCGGGCGAGCTCAGAGCGCGCTACGAGGGCAGCGCTGGGGATGCCGTCCGCCGTCCGCGCCGAGGTGCGGTCTGGCTCGCGGTGGCAGCCGTCTTCGGTGTGGCGTTGCTGGTTCCGGTCGGCGGCACGATCATGCGGGGGGAGGAGACCGCCAGCGTGACGCCGGTGGGGGACCTGGAGGATCTTGCACTCCGGGAGGGCGCCCAGTCCGTGCCGAACGCCGCCCCGACCGACGTGCGTCAGGAGACCTTCCTCGATGTCGTCATCGATGTCCCTGCTGATTGGGCCTACGGCTTCACGCCCGGACCGGACTGGTGTGACGGCTACCTCCGCCCGACGGTCCCGTTCGTGGACCGGAACCCGCTCGCCCGGCCCGATGCGCCCACGCTGTGCGAGCAGCCTCCGCCGGCGGAACTGAATCAGACGTCGCTCACCTGGCGCCGGGCGCAGGATGGTGATGCGCCGTCGATCAGCCGCGATGGTGACTGGACCCGGGCGAGCCGGGTCGTGGGTGCGGCCTACATCACGGTGGTCGTCCCCGGTGATGAGGGTGCGCTGGCCAATCGGATCCTCGATTCGGCCCGGGTAGCGGTCACTGGGCCGCGGGGGTGCGCGTCCCGGCTCGAACCGGGTCGACCCACCTCGGGCGCGGTGGAGGAGTTGGGGTCGGTCAACGAGGCCTCGGTCTGTGAGTACGAGATGGACGGTTCCCCGGGGCCGAACCTGGTCGGGTCCTATGCGTTGTACGGTGAGGACGCCCAGTCGCTGTTCGATGAGATGCGCGCCGCGCCGGTCGCGGCGGCCGAGCCCCTGCCCGACTGTGAGATGACCGGCCAGATGCTGGTCGTGCGTTTTGCTGGCGGTGCTCGTCAGGTGCAGATGGATCTGTCGCCCTGTGGTCGAAACCTCCTCGACGACGGTACGGCGTACCGGACCCCGGACCGGTCCACCTGTGCCGACCTGCTGACCGGCCCGCTGTGGACCGGCACCGTCCCCGAGCACGTGGGCCAGGCCTGCCGCCCCCGGTGATGCCCCGGTCACGCCGATCGAGAACGATACCGCCGGGCGTGGCAGCATGTGAGCCGTGACTGACACGTTCTACGACCGGGTCGGTGGCCAGCCGACGTTCGTCCGGCTGGTGCAGACCTTCTATGACCGGGTCGCCGACGATCCGCCGCTCCGGGCGCTCTACCCCGAGGAGGACCTCGGGCCGGCGGCCGACCGCCTCCGGCTCTTCCTGGAGCAGTACTGGGGCGGCCCGCACGCCTATTCCGAGACGCGGGGGCATCCGCGGCTACGGATGCGGCACGCGCCCTACGCCGTCACTCCGACCCAACGCGACCGGTGGGTCGGCCACATGATGGTGGCCGTGGACGGCCTCGGCCTGGGTGAGGCCGAGGATGCCGAGCTGCGCGAGTACTTGGTGCGCGCCGCGCACTTCATGGTCAACGACCTCGACGATCCAGAGGCGTGATCTGGGTCGGCCACGGGCGATCCGCTCCCCAGGTCGGGCGATGGACGCCTGATCCACCTGCCAGACCTGGGGTCGCGGGCTGACCTGGTCGGGTGTGTCGTGGCCCAGGACAGCGCCGATCAGCGCTTCCTCAGGACTGCAACTCGGCGATCGCCACGAAGTTTGCAACCCGGTGGCCGTCGTCCCGCATGCCGAGGGCGTCATCGCAGGTGACCAGTGCGATCCGGGACACCGTGGTGTTGTCACCCCACACCTCGACATCGGCGGCCAGGGCCTCCTTGCTGAGGGTGTCGACGCGGATGATCTCGTAGGTCAGCGTCTCGTCCGCGCCGGTGACGGTGACGTCATCGCCGACCTTGAGTTCGGCCAGGTCGGCGAACACATCCGGTCTGCCGTCGGAGACCACATGCCCGGCGACGACGGCTGTACCGGTGTCGCCGGGAAGGACGCGGTTGTAGCCGGTGAACCACATCACGGTTCCGGGGTCGGGATCGATGGTGCCGCGTTGGCTCAGGCCCTCCCCGGCGACCGGGATATCAAGTCCGATGGCCGGGAGAGCGATCTGCACGGTCTCGTCTGCGTTGTGGGCTTCTGCTGTGGGGGTGGCCGCCGCCTCCGACGCGGTCGGGGATGGCGCATCGCCCACGGCGGGTGAGGCCGTGGGCGATGCGTCAGCAGTGCATCCCGTGGTCAGCAGACCGACGAGAAGACCCGCAGCGAGCCATGATCGGGCCCGGTTCACCGGTCCGTTTCAATGAGCGGCCCGAGTTGCTTCTTCGCCGCCGGTGCGTCGTCCTCCGTGGCCGCAACCACGACCGGGGTCTGCTCCTCAGGGGTGGACTCCTGCGGTGCCGGCTCCTGGGGTGCCGGTTCCTGCGGTGCGGGCTCCCGCGGCGCGGGCTCCTCGGCGGGCGGCTGCTCCTCGCTCGGCGGGGTCTGCTCCTCCGGCGGTGCCGGCTCGGTCGGCGTGGTGAAGGTGGCTGACGCCTCGGCCTTGACCTCGGTGGAGGTGCTCGTGGCGAACACCATCGGCTGGGTCTTGGCACCGGCGCTGAACCAGTGCACCTCGGTCGTCTTGCCGGCACCCTTCAGGGTGACCTTCGCCTCCGCTGCGGTGTCCGAGGTCACGTAGAAGACGGTTCCGTCCTCGACCACGCTGACGGCTGCGCCGTCGGCATCGACCAGGCGGCCACCGTTGACGGCAACCTCGATCGAGGCGACACCGGAGGCGGTGACGGTGAACGGGCCGACCTTGCCGTCAACGGGTGCAGTCGACTCGCCGGGGGTGGCGATCTTCAGGGCCGGTTCCGCCGGAGCCCCGCCGGAGGCTGCCCCGTCGACGAAGAAGGCGTAGAGCTTCGCCGCGGTGGTGTAGCCGGCCTCGGTCCAGGTCTTCGCCTGGCTCATGCTGGTGGGGCCGGAGCCGTTCGGCTGGTAACCCTCGAACTCGGGCATCCATTCCTGGACGACGTCGCCCTTGCCCTGGCCGCGGGCCTCCCAGATGGCGGCCTGGGTGACAGCGCGGACGAGGTAGTCAGCGGTCAGGAAGTCCTGGCCACTGCCGGGCAGGCCTTCGAGGTCGGCCGAGGTGGCACCCACCTGGGCCAGCACCTCATCCACGGTGAGGGCCGGGATGCTGTGACGGGCGATCCATTCCACGCCCGCGGCGCCGGAGGTCACCCCGGCTTCAGCCCCGTCGGCGACCTCGCTGTAGGACCGGCCCGCGTTCAGGGCGTAGTCGGCGCAGTAGATGGCGGACCGATCCTCCGCGAACTGCATCGCGTACACCGGATCGAGGGGCCAAGCGGTGTAGTCACCACCGGAGCGGGGGGAGACCATGACGGGGAACTTCCCGTCTCGGGGGCTGACGGTTTGCAGCTTTCCGTCGGACCAGGTCTCGTCGGCCACAGCGGGACGGGCAAAGCCGAACAACGCCAAGGCAACGGTCAACAGGGCAATCAGGGAAAGGGGTCGAACGGGCATAGCCCGCCCACCGGCTGAGGGGAACACGAAGGGATCTCCTGGAGGGTTAGGAGCGCGTCGCCGTGGGGGACGGCGCGTTCAGTGCGGTCATGGTTAGGGGTAGAACCAGCCCTTACGGTATCCGGGATCCCTTTGAGCCGCCAGTATTTGTGTCCCTGGCGCCTCGTCCCGGTGGCCAAGGGTCGCCGTTCGAGGCTGTCTGTCTTGGTCGCGACCGGGCTCCTCGGGTAGGGTGTCGTCCCGGTGCCTGTGGCACCTGCATATGCCCTCCTGCCCCGGGAAAGACCCGTGGCCGTTAGTCCAGAGGAGGTGGGGATACACGTATGCGTTCCTACGAGATCATGGTGATCGTCCACCCCGACGTCGATGACCGTCAGGTCGAAGGCGTCGTGGAGAAGCCGCTCGAAGGCCTCAAGAAGGCCGGCGGAACCGTCGACAATGTCGACATCTGGGGCCGGCGTCGCCTGGCGTACGAGATTCAGAAGAAGTCAGAAGGTGTCTACGCGGTCGTCAACGTGACTGCCGAGCCCGCTGATGTGAAGGAACTCGACCGCCAGTACACGCTCAACGAGCAGATCATGCGGACGAAGGTCATCCGCCCAGACCTGCACAACTGAGGCACCCCAGCGGTGATCCACAGTCCGGGTCGTGGATTCCTGCCTTCGGCGGCAGGGGCCTGCAAGACTGGCTGGGACCACGGATTCACCAACACGTCTGAACAACGGAGACATACATGGCAGGCGAAACCATCATCACGCTCGTCGGCAATCTGACGGCCGATCCCGAGCTCCGCTTCACCCCGTCCGGGGCCCCGGTCGCCAACTTCACGGTGGCGTCCACTCCCCGCACCTTCGACCGGGCAACCGGCGAATGGAAGGACGGCGACGCCATGTTCATCAATTGCTCGGTGTGGCGTCAGGCCGCGGAGAACGTGGCCGAGTCGCTGACCAAGGGTATGCGGGTCGTCGTGCAGGGTCGGCTGAAGAGCCGGTCGTATGAGACCCGTGAGGGCGAGCGCCGCACGGTGTTCGAGATTGATGTCGACGAGATCGGGCCGTCCCTGCGTTACGCAACCGCCCGCGTCACCCGGAGCAGTGGCGGCGGCGGTGGCGGCGGCTACAACCAGGGTGGTTCGGGCGGGGACTGGGGGTCCTCGAACAACCAGGGCGCCCAGGGTGGCGGCCAAGGTCGCCAGCCCCAGAACGATCCGTGGGCCAGCGCCCAGAGCGACGAGCCTCCGTTCTGATGCACCACCGGTCCAGCACGGACCGATCAACCATCCACACGTCATTCCGGCCTGCGGGCCGGGCTCGCTGAAAGGGAGCACCACAATGGCTGCACAGCGAAAGCCTGTGAACAAGAAGAAGATCGCCCCGGCGAAGTCGATCAAGGTCGGCCACGTCGATTACAAGGACACCGCCCTGCTGCGGAAGTTCATCTCTGAGCGCGGGAAGATCCGGGCCCGCCGGGTCACCGGCCTTTCGGTGCAGGAGCAGCGCAAGGTCGCCATTGCCATCAAGAACGCGCGTGAGGTGGCCCTGCTGCCCTACGCCTCGACCGCTCGCTGAGAGGGGAGACCGACATGAAGCTCATCCTGACTGCACCGGTCGAGCACCTCGGTATCGCCGGCGAGATCGTCGAGGTCAAGGACGGCTACGGCCGCAACTACCTACTGCCGCGCGGCTTCGCCATCCGGTGGACCCGTGGCGCGGAGAAGCAGATCGAGGGCATCGCCCGGGCGCGTGATGCCCGCAATGTCCGTGACAACGAGCATGCCGCACAGTTGCGCGCGCAGATCGAGGCACTGGCGGTCACCGTCGATGTCCGCGCGTCCGGCGAGGGCAAGCTTTTCGGCGCCGTCACCGCGGCCGACATCGCCTCGGCGATCAAGAAGGCCGGGGGGCCGGCCGTGGACAAGCGCTCGGTGTCGATCAGCAAGCCGATCAAGTCGGTCGGCACCCACACGGTGGGAGTGAAGCTGACTGATGCGGTCACCGCTCACCTCCCGGTGAGTGTGGTCGCTGCCTGATTGCTCACCACGCCGCCCGGATGGACTCGGTCCACCGGGCGGCGTCGTGTTCGTGGCCCCGGCGGTGATCGGCCAGGGCCCGTGACCTGATCGTGACCACATCCCTGCAACACCGGCCGCCGCCGGGCCGTGTCTGAGGCATGAGTCAATCGTCCGCATCGGCCCCGGCCGTGACCCTGCCTCGCCCCTCCCCCGGCGCTGCTGGATCCCCGCAGCGCCGCGCGCCCCTTCGCCTGATCGCGCCGCTCGCCGTGCTGGTGAGCTTCCTCCTGATGATGCTGCTCAGCGGATGCAGCGCGCCCGGACTGGCTGCAGGCGGCCCCGAAGGCCCTGATGTGATGGATGTCACGGCTCCCGACGAGGGTGCCCCCAACGAGGCCGCGCCGAACGAGACCGCACCGGTCGACCCATCTGAACGGCTGGTGGCCAGGTCGGCCTGGATCTCGCTCAACGTGACCGACCCGCTGGTCGGCGCCGACGCGGTGGCCGGTGTGACGACGCAACGGGGCGGATGGGTGTCCTCGGAGAACATCGTCCTCGCCGGCTCGGGGTCGACCCACAGCGTGGCAACCGTGACGATCACCGTCCCGGCTCACGAGTTCGAGGCGACGCTGGACGACCTGGCCGATCTCGGCATCCTGGAGAGCCGCCAGGTCACCACCGAGGATGTCACCGACCAGGTGGTCGATCTGGAGGCGCGGATCGCGTCCAAGCGGGCCTCCATCCAACGGATCAGCGACCTGATGGATCGGGCCGGCAGCGTCGGCGACATCGCCCGGGTGGAGAGTGAACTCGCCAGCCGCCAGGCCGAACTCGAATCCATGCTCGCCCAGCAGAAGTACTTCGCCTCCATCACCGAACAGTCGACGATCACCGTCGAGCTGACCTCACCGGTGTCCTCAGGACCCAACCCGTTGTGGACCGGACTTCAGGAGGGTTGGGCGGCGCTGCAGTCTTCCGTCCGGGTGCTGCTGGTCCTCATCGGGGCCCTGACGCCGTTCGTGCTGACCTTGGTGGTGGTGGCCGTCCCGCTCCTCTGGTGGCTCCGTCGGCGCCGGGCCCTCCGCAGCGGTGCCGGAATTCCCGAACCGGTCAGGCCCGCGCCGGTGACCTCCGGGGCCGCAGCGAACGATGCTTCGGTCGCCACCGACGAGGCCCCCACCGAGGCGCCCGGGCCGCCGGAAACGTCCGAGGAGTCCACCCCTTCGCCTGAGGATTCCACCGTGTCATCGGAGGGGAAGTGAGGTTCCGGGGCGAACTCGGCGGATGCTGACCGGGTCCCCTCATGAGGATCGATCCGGCGCGGTGAGGTTGAGCCTGGCCCGCGCCGCCGCCGCCTCATCGGCGTTCAGACCGCAGGCCTCGGCGCGGGTCCAGGCCTCGTGGGCGCGTTCGCGGTGCCCCAAGCGGGTGTGGATGTCGGCCCAGGCGGTCCACAGGTAGGGGGAGTCCGCGAGCGTATCCGTCAACGCGGTCAGTTCGGTGGCCGCCTGCTCCGGGTGTCCGGTGAATCCGAGGGCCACCGCCCGGTTCAGCCGGGTCACCGGGCGGTCGTCGAACCTGAGGAGAACGTCGTACCAGTGGGCGATCGCCGTCCAGTCGGTCGCCTCCCAGGTGGGGGCGAGGGTGTGGCATGCGGCGAGCACGGCCTGAACCTGGAAGCTGCCGAGCCGCCGCTGCCGCATCGCGGCGGCGAGGTGTTCCTGGCCGCGCCGGATCAGGGCGCGGTCCCACCGCGACCGGTCCTGGTGTTCCATCAGCAGGACGCCGCCGTCGGCGTCGAGCCGTCCGGGGCGGCGGGCGTCGGTGAAGTCCATCAGCGCTTGGAGCGCAAGAACCTCCGGATCAGGGGCGACCCGCACGACCAATGACCCGAGCCAGCGGGCCTCCTCGCACAGGTCGCCGTGGATCAGCGACGGACCGCCACGGCTGGCCTGCCCGGCGGTGAAGGTCAGCAGGATCGCCTCCAGAACCGGCTCCAGCCGCTCCCCCCCAGTGTTCGGGTGCCGGAATCGTGAAGGGCACTGCATTGGCCCGGAGTTTGGTCCGGGCGCGGGTCAGCCGTCGGGTGAGGGTGTCGGGGGAGGTGTGCAGGACGCCGGCGATCTGAGCGAGCGACAGGCCGTTGACTGCGCGCAGGGTCAGCGCCACCTGTGACTCCCGGGAGAGCGCGGGGTGGCAGCAGCCGAAGAGCAGGGCGAGATGGTCGGTGACCGGATCGTCGGCGACGGCCGTCCCGCGCTCCTCGGGGGCGAGCAGGGGCAGGCGCCGGGCGAACTGGGTGTCGTGTCGGATCCGGTCGACTGCGCGACGCTGGGCGACGGTCCACAACCAGGCGCCCGGCTCGCGCACCGGCTGCTGCTGCCAGCGCACCGCAGCTTCGGCGAAGGCTTCGGCCGCGCACTCCTCAGCGAGGCTGAGGTCGCCGTAGCGTCGCGCCAGCCGGGCGACGACGGTCGGCCAGTGGTCGGCGAAGGCGGCCGCGACCGGGGAGGTGCGCGCTGCTCGTCGGTTCATGGCCACGTGGTCGCCGCCCGGTGAGCGGGATGCTGGCTCAGCCCATCGCCGAGAGGTCGAGCACCGGGTGCACCTCGACGACCCAGTTCTCGCCGGGCACTTGCGGGCCCACTCCAGCGCGGCGTCGAGGTTCTCCACCTCGATCAGGTCAAAGCCGCCGAGGACCTCCTTGGTCTCAGCGAACGGGCCGTCGGAGGTGCGGATCTGGCCGGCGGTCTTGACCAGCGTGGTGGCGGTCTCCGGGGGCATCAGTGGGGCACCGGACACCCCGACCCGGCCGCCTTCATCTCTGCAGCCAGGTCCAGCCACTGCTGGAACTCGGCGGCTGCCTCGGGTGAGTCCTCCGCGGGTGCCGTGGCCGGGTCGGCGGAGTAGATCAGCATGAACTGCATGGGAATGTTCCCTTCTGTCGCGTCGAGAAGGCGGGTGCCTTCATTGGACTGTCGAATGATCACCCGCGAACCGGACACGGTGTGGAAGCTGTTTGTCGGACTCTACGCCGGGAGGACACCGAGCGGTCACGGCGATGGCCCAGGTGTCTCACCCGGCAACGGCGGCGATGGTGCAGGGCCGGTGTGGATCCGCTGCTTCCGTTCACTGTTGGTGTTGAATGAACCGCCCGTCTCGACGAGGGCTTGGACGATCTCGATGCCGTGGCCGGCGGCGACGAACCACGCCCCGATCGGCAGCGCCAGTGCCAGGGCGATGCCGAGCATGACCGGGTTGCGCTCCCACGCCTGCGCGGTGGCGGATCAGCGGAAGGACCGCGATCGCGGCCAGGAGGAGGGCGAAGGGGATGATGCTCCACCAGGCGATGGTCATGACGGGGTCCTCCGACCGGTCGGAGGTGCGGATGCTCATTCCGTGGGCGCCGCCCCGCCGTCGTGGGGTGGCAGGATGACCGATCCCAACGAGGAACCGGGCGGCAGGTAGCCGGGGCGGGCGTCGTCGTCCGGTTCGGTTGAGCTGGCAGCGGGTTCTTCGCCGGGCGTCACGGGTCGGATATTCTCCCCGAGCGCGGCCAGGATGGCTTGGTCGAGGTCGTCCCGCGCATGGGTGCGGTGTTTTCGGGTCTCGGGCATAGACCGGATCCTAATCGTCTGTCGCGCCTCGGGCTGCCGTCTTCGCGGCAGGGCAGACGACTCGCTACGTGCACGATCAAGGCCATCGCCTCCGCCGCCGAGTGGAGTCCAGCACAGTGGTGTAGGACGATCTCCGGTGAGCGTGCCCTGCTGAGGTAGGCGCGGTCACCGGGTGGATCCTTCGAGTGATCTCTCACAACCAACTCGAAAAGGAGCACCACGATGACCGCTTCACCCAGTATCGACCCTGAGATCTTCTTCACGAGCAACTCGCGCAGGCAAGCCCGACCTGATGCGCCAGTTGCTGGCACGTTCATCGATAGCCTGCTCTCAGCGCAGGCCGACAGCGTCTGCGGTGCCGAGTACGGGGCCCGCACCGAGGACCGCACGAATCGCCGTAGCGGCTACTGGCACCGCGACCTGGACACCCGGGTCGGCACCTTGGACGTGGCGATCCCCAAGCTGCGGGAGGGCTCGTTCTTCCCGGACTGGCTGCGGGAGCGTCGTAAGCGCGCCGAGGTAGTCCGGGCCGGCCTGGGTTGCCTTCTTCCGCGACCTCGTGGCCCGAGGACTCACCAGTGCTGGCCCGGTGAGGCTGATGACCTCCGACGCCCACGCCGGCCTCGTGGAAGCGATCGGGGCGACCCTGCCGGGCACCTCCTGGCAACGGTGCCGCACCCACTACGCCGCGAACCTGATGTCGGTGACGCCCAAGAGCTCATGGCCCTGGGTCAAAGCGCTGCTGCACAGCGTCGACGACCAGCCCGACGCTGAGGCCGTGCACGCCCCGTTCGACCGCATCCTCGAGGCCCTCACCGGCGTACTCCCCGACGGCGCGCAGCACCTGGAAGATACCCGCGCCGACATCCTGGCCTTCACCGCGTTCCCGAACCAGGTCTGGTGTCAGATCTGGTCCAACAACCCCAACGAGCGCCTCAACCGCGAGATCCGCCACCGCACCGACGTCGTCGGCATCTTCCCCTACCGCGACGCCATCGTCCGCTTGGTCAGCGCCGTGCTCGCCGAGCAGTACGACGCCGTCGCTCCATCGGAATCGACGTCCGCGCCCGCGCTAGAGCCGCCCTGACACCCACCACCACCGAACCCGAGGAGCTAATTGCCACAGTCCCCGCACTGACGGCCTGACAAATCCAACGAGGGATGGCCGTCGTACACCACCCCGCTGGGCTTGACCCCGCCGTGCTCCGGAACGGGTGGGGTTTCCCTCCGAGGGGCCGCGGTGCCGACGCCCGTTGACGTCCCGAACCACGACCGATGCCCGCGCCCCTGGTTGCGCCAAGCCCGGACCCCGAGAGCGCCATGGCGAGCGGCTTCTCAGGGGTGGTCTTCCGTGCTGTCCACGCGCGGACGCGGCTACTTCCCTCCGCGCCGGTTGCACGGTGTAGGCTCGGGGGCGGTTGAGGTTTGGTGTTTCTTTCGTACGGTGAACCGTGGTCGAAGAGGGTCG
>JBKEBV010000088.1:0-15051 GCA_047973315.1 Propioniciclava sp. | reverse complement strand
CAGGTCGATCCGACGAATACCGGCGTGGCGTCGTCCCAGTCAGCGAACGTCCGGATCGGGATCTGGTGCTTCAACAACGCGCCCGGCTTGGTACGCGTCCGGCCCCGCAAGGTCATCCGGTGACGCTCGCCGGCGAGCATCCGGTCGATCGTGGCCGCCGAGATCTGCGACAACAGTGCCGCCTGGGTGCCGTCGAGGTCGATCTCACCCTCCGCGCGCAGCAAGGGCACCAGAACCGGCATGAACGGCGCCAGGATCTTCCCCGCCGGAGCGCGTAACAGTACCCAGCATCGGATCAACGCCGGCAGCAGATCATCGCCGTAGACCCGCGTCCGTGGTTTGCGGGGCGCACCACTTTCACGACCAACGCATCCCGCAACGCAGCACGGGCGTAGTCGCGATGCCACCCCGTCAGCTCCAGCTCAACAAGCGGAGGTTTCCATTTTGGATAGATCGACTTACCATTCATGTATGGGTGAACCCGATCTCTCCGCCATCCTTGATGATCTGGCGGCTGGCCGCATCGATGCCGCCGACGCGGCCCGTCTCATCGACGCCGCCACTGGAGGGACTGCACCTCCCGATCCTGAACCTGAACCGGCCGGGCCGACGGGGGTGAAGGGAACGAACCGGGTGAGCGTGCGGGCTGTCGGGCGGCGGGTTCGGATCCTGGCGGACCGGACGGTGACCACGGTCGCCGTTGACGGCGAGCATGTGCTCCGCCGGCAGGGCGATGTTCTCGAGATCACCTCCGACGGCGATTTCGCCCCGACCCTCGGTGGTATCTCGATGTTGCGGCCGCCGCGGAGCATCGAGGACCTGCGCGGGATATCGCTCACCAAGGGCCTGACGATTCGGGTCAACCCGGCGATCGAGGTGGACGCCGAGGTCACGGCCGGCTCCCTGACGACCCAGGCGGTCCCCTTCCTCGGGCGGATCAGGGTAACTGCCGGTGGCGCGCAACTCTCCGGGGTGCGCCGGGTCACTGACGCGCTGGTTCAGGCCGGGTCGGCCACGGTCACCGGTCCGGTCGGCGTCGGCCGTTCGAAGGTTCATGTCGAATCGGGATCCCTCCAGGTGCGGCTCTCCCCGCGGGCGAACGTGACGGTGCGCGGGGAGGCGCAGCTGGGTCGGGTGGCCTGGCCTGAGGACCGGGGGACCGCGCTGACCGAACTCGTGGTCGGGAACGGGAACGCGCGGCTGGATCTTGAAGTGGTCATGGGTGGCGCCCAGGTGAGCATCGAGGAGGATCAGTGACGACCCGACGTCCTCCGTCCACGTGCCCGGTGTGTTCGGGTGAGCTGATGACCACACGTCTGGGCTGCCCCGACTGCGGTACGGAGTTGGTCGGGGCCTTCACCCGGTGCAACTACTGCTCGCTCAGTGATGAGGATCACGAAATCCTGCGGGTCTTCCTGATGTCGCGCGGCAATCTCAAGGAGTTGGAGAAATACCTGGGCGTCTCCTATCCGACCGCACGCGCCCGGTTCAACGCACTCCTGGACACCTTGGGCCTCGGGGACGACGATCCCGGGACGGGTGAGGGTCAGGCCCACAGCGGCGCCATCGAGGACGATGGCGAGCGGGGTGCGGCACCGGGCTCCCCTGCGGGCCCTCCGCCGACCGGCTCCGCCCGGGACCAGGTGCTCGCGCAGGTCGCCTCCGGAGCCCTGTCACCCGAGGTGGCCGCCGATCTTCTGCGACGGCTGCGCTGAGGACACGGTCGTGCTGCGGCAAGCCGCCGGCGGGATCGACGGGGCTCAGTCGACCAGGCGGTAGCGATAGATGAATGCCGCCAGGTGGCTGCGCTTGAAGGACTTCCGTGCCCCGAAGGTTCCGTCGGAATAGCCCGAACTGATTCCGTTGGCCGCGAACCAACCGACCGCGTCACGGTGGGGATGGCTCGCGCTCACATCGGTGAAAGTGGGGGCGTTGCGCACCGGTGACCCACCGGCGAACCGGTAGAGGAAGGTCGCGTAGGCGCTGCGGGTGACGGCATTGTTCGGCCGGTAGGTGCCGTCGGAGTAGCCGCCGGTGATCCGCTGCTGGGACATCCAGAGAATGTCCTTGTAGTGCGGATTGTCCGGGGTCACGTCGGGGAACGGCATCGCGCCCGGTGCTGGTTCGGGCGATCCGGCCATCCGGCGGAAGAACCCGGCCACCATGCCGCGGGTCACCGTCTCGCTCGGGTGGTAGCCCCGGTCGGGGTAGGTCGTCGCGTAGTCCTTCTTCTTGAGGTAGTTCATGGCGTTGGTGAACTTCATCCGCCAGGTCAGGTCGTGGTAGAGCGGGAAGGTCACCCGGTCCATCAGGGTTGCCACGCGGGCGCGGATCTTGCCCATCCGGGAATACGTGACCGCACCCGGGCACGCGGTCGAGCGCTCGTCGCGGTGTCCGGAGATGGCCGGCAGGTAGGTGCTGCCACCGTCGGTTCCGCCGGAACCCCAGGTGGAGCCGTGCGGGTTGACGCCATGCTTGTCCAGTTTCCAGGCGATGACCTGGGCCAGCTTCTCCTGCTGGGCCGAGGACGGGCCGATGGTGTCGTAGGTGCCCATCAGGGCGATCCCGAAGACGCGCTTGTTGGTGATGCCGTAGGCGTGTCCACCGGCGATCGGATCCTCGATCCGGCCGCCGCGGCCCTGCCAGGCGCGACCGAAGCGGTCGACCAGAACGTTGTAGGCGATGTCATTCCAGCCGCGGGTCTTGACGTGAAAGGCCTGGATCGATCGCAGGATGGCCGGAACCTCCGAGGAACTGTAGGAGTTGCTGCCAGCGGTGTGGTGGATCATGGCTCCGGTGACCAGGCCGGTGGTGTAGGGGTACTTGACCAGCGATTCGTTGGCGCGCCAAGCGTACCGGCTCAGGATCGCGGGGCCCTGCCAGGCGTACTGCGAGGTGACGGCGTCGGCATTGGTGACCGTGGAGGTGTAGGCGAGCAGTTGCACCGGCGCTGCCTCGGGGTCGGCGGTGACGACTTCGACGGTGTCAGCGTCGGCCACGATGATCGGCTCGCTGCTCACCGTGTCGGTTCCGGCCTCGGGGTTGGGATCGGTGGCGGCTTCCGCCTCGACCGGCTGCCAGTCCGAGGCGACGCCGTCGGTGGTGGTGCGGTAGTAGGTCTCTTCGGGGAAGGTGTCGCCCTCGGCGACGACCGCGACAATTCCCACCTCACCCTCGACGTCCGCCGTGGCTGCCTGGACATCCTCCTCGGGGGCCGAGGCGGAAATTTCCTCGGGGAGTTCGTCCGGGGTCACCGCTGTCTCCAGGGTGACCGCCTCGGTCGAGACGACCGGAACCGGCGGAGCGGCCCAGGCGGAGGGTGGAACGGTGGTGAGCAGCAGCAGTCCACCGAGAAGGCTGGCAGTCAGACACGTCGCTTGGCGCATGGTGAATCCCCCGAAGTGATCTAATACAAAGTTAAATCAGATAGGGGGTTCTGACAAGGGTTGACCCGTCGGACCAGGCCTCGCCCTCGTTTGGACCCTAGCGGACTGGTCCGGGTGCTGCAGGGCGACCGGCTGGATCGGTCAGAAGAGGGGCCGGATCAGCCGGGCGAACCGCGCACATCCAGGTCCTCACCGGCGATGAGGCGTTGACTCATCCGGTGTAGGGAGCGAACTCCTGGACGGTGACCTCGATGGTGGCGCCCGTCGGTGCCTCATAGGAGACGGTGTCGCCCTGGTGGGCGCCCAGGACCGCTGCTCCCAGGGGCGACTGCGGGCTGAAAACGTCGATGTCGGTGTCGGTGACGCCCATGAGTTCCCGCGATCCGAGCAGGAAGGTGTCGGAGTCCTCGGGATCGTCGTCGTAGTAGATGGTGACGGTCATGCCCGGGGTGACGGTGTCGACCGCGTCCTCGGGTTCGCCGATCTGGGCGTCCCGGAGCATCGCCTCCAGTTGCCGGATCCGTGCCTCCTGGTGCCCCTGTTCCTCGCGGGCGGCGTGGTAGCCGCCGTTCTCGGAGAGGTCGCCCTCCTCCCTGGCCTGCGCGATCTTGCGGGACACTGTTGTGCGTCCCTCGCCCTTGAGGTGCTCCAACTCAGCAGTGAGCTTGTCGTAGGCCTCCTGGGTGAGCCACACGGTGGGGTTCTGCGTTTCGGACATCGCCCGAGACTATCAGCGGGTTCGGGCCCGGGCCGGGATTCAGCCCGTGGCGTGGCACCCGATCACCGACGCGGAGGTGGCCGGCTTGAAGGTCCGGATGGTCACCTCGTGATCGGTGAGCTCGTCGGGGCCCGGTTCGACGACGACATCGAGTTGGCCGACGGTGTCGGTGCCGACGGCCTGGGCGCGGAGGGTGCACACGCCCGGCACGCTCGGGTCGGGGCGCTGCACGGTGATGAGGACGTCGACGGTGGTGTCCGAAGTCACGGTGAAGGTGACCAGTTTGGCCGAGATCGCCGGATTGGCGCCCTGGAGGGCGGCCCACAGCAGCCACGGCACCCCGATGGCCAGGACGATCGCCACCCCGACCAACCAGAGCCAGCCCGGGGCCCGCGACCGGGGATACCGCTGGGCGATACGTTCGGCGTCGCTGGGTGAGGTCACAGACCCATTGTGCCAACCCGATGCCGTCCGGTGGTGCCGGGAACGCGAGGGCGTGGCTTGTCCGGCGGGCGTGCGCTGTGTGAGACGGCCGGATCGGTAGGCCAGAATGGCGGGCATGTCTGCAGACACCTACCGGGTGGACGCCCAGGGGGAACCCTTGCGGTTAATGGCCGTCCACGCCCACCCCGACGATGAATCGAGCAAGGGGGCGGCGACGGTCGCCCGATACGTCTCCGAGGGTGTTGAGGTGCTCGTGGTCACCTGCACCGGCGGTGAACGCGGTGACATCCTCAACGCCAAGATGGACACCCCGGAGAACTGGGCCAATATCGCTCCGCTGCGTCGGGCCGAGATGGCCCACGCCCGCGAGATCCTCGGCGTGGAGCAGACCTGGCTCGGCTTCGTCGACTCGGGGCTGCCCGAGGGGGATCCGCTTCCGCCGCTTCCCGAGGGATGTTTCGGGCTCGTCCCGCTGGCGGAGCCGGTGGGGCGCCTGGTTGCCATCCTGCGCAGCTTCCGTCCCCATGTGGTCACCACCTACGACGAGACCGGTGGCTACCCCCACCCTGATCACATCCGTACCCACGAGGTGACCATGGCTGCCGTCGAGGCCGCCAGCGATGCCGCCGCGTGGCCCGAGCACGGGGACCCGTGGGGGGTTCTCAAGGTCTACTACCACCTGACGTTTCACCGGCAGCGGATGGTGGCGCTGGACGAGGCGATGCACGAACACGGCCTGGAATCGCCCTATGCCGAACGCCTCTCCCAATGGCCGGAGGACGCCAGCCAGGCCGACCGGCTCACCACCTTCGTGCCGTGCGCTGACTTCTACGCGGTCCGCGACGACGCGCTGCGCGCCCACGCCACCCAGATCGACCCTGACGGCTTCTGGTTCGCCGTTCCGTTGGCGATCCAGCAGAAGGCGTGGCCGACCGAGGATTACCAGCTCGCCCTGTCCCGCGTGGCGACCGCGCTGCCCGAGGACGACCTGTTCGCCGGAATCGAGAGCCATCAGGCCGATAGGATCGACGCGTGGTTCTACACGATCTGAGCATCCTGCTGGAAGGCACCCAGCTGCCGGGGTGGATGCCCCTTGCGGTGGCGTTCGTGCTGTTCGCCGCCCTGGTGTGGCTATGGCTGTCGATGCGGGTCCATCTGAAGCGTGCCGACTACCCCGATGAGCCGGTCGCCGACGAGGACGCACCGGAGGGGGTCGAGCCGGGCGAGGCTACGGCGACCAGTCCCGCCTCGCCCGATCCTGCCGCCCAGGCGTGAATCGGCTGAGCCGACCCGCTGGCCCGCCTCTGCTGACTGAGGCCGGCCGCAGGCGTGGTGCCATCGTGCTGACCGCTGCCGGGTGTATGCGTCGGGTGACCTGACACATCCCGCGAACGTGTTAGATTTTTCCGAAAGTCTTAACGCGTTGCCTGGATGCGTTGAAGGAGTTGACACATGCGCTGGAGCCCCGAGGTGCCTTTCAACGACCTGCCGCCGCTGCCGCCGGACGACATCGATCTTGAACCGAAGCCCGTCCTGAAGGCGGCTATCGAGGCTCGAACCGCGTTGGCGACGCTCGCCCAAGCGGGACGACTCCTGCCCAACCCCAACATCCTGATCCATGCGGTCCCGCTGCTTGAGGCGCAAGCGAGTTCCGAGATCGAGAACATCGTGACGACGGCTGACGAACTGTTCAAGCACGTCGAGTCCGGTGGAGGCCATCACGCCACGAAGGAGGCGCTCCGGTACCGGACCGCCCTCTTCGCTGGCGTCGACGCGATCAGGTCTCGGCCGCTGACTGCGGCAACTGCGGTCCGGGTCTGTGCCGAACTCCACGGCCGAGACATGGACGTTCGCGCGGTCCCCGGCACGCGGATCGCCAACCCGACGACGCGCGAGATCGTCTACGCGCCGCCGGAGGGCGCCGACGTCATTCGTGACAAGCTCTCCGCATGGGAGCGGTTCGCCCACACCGACGATGACCTCGATCCCTTGGTGCGGATGGCCGTCGCCCATTACCAATTCGAGGCCATCCACCCGTTCCACGACGGCAACGGGCGTACCGGGCGCGTCATCAACATCTTGATGCTCATCGAGGCGGGGTTGCTGGACGACCCGATCCTCTACCTCTCCAGAGCGATCATTGCGCGCAAGAATGACTACTATCGCCTCCTGCGGTCCGTCACCGCCGAGGGTACGTGGGTCGAGTGGATTCTCTACATGCTTGACGTCGTGCGTGAATCTGCAACGTCAACCACGCGCAAGATCGCGTCGATCCGGACCTGCCAGGACGACATTGCCGAGCGGGCTCGCGCCGCGACCCCGGGCGGTCGGGATGCGCAGTTTCTCGACGTGCTGTTCGAGCAGCCGTATTGCCGGATCAGCACCGTGGCCGAGCGATGCGACGTGTCGCGGCAAACGGCCTCGACGTGGCTGCATGCCTTGGTGGCAGCTGGCCTGCTCAGCGACGCCAAGGTCGGCCGGGAGATCCTGTTCGTCAACCACGAGTTCCTGGACGTGCTCACGCGTGCCGAGTAGCAGGCGGGGGGCGCCGCGGACCGCACCGCTCGGCGTTTGTATCATCGGGACCGGATTGATACCCGCATCACTGGATCGGAGCAGTGCCTGATGGCCCATCGACTCGCCTCCGCGACGAGCCCCTATGTGCTCCAGCACGCTCAGAACCCGGTGGACTGGTGGGAGTGGGGGGACGAAGCGTTCGCCGAGGCTCGGCGTCGGGACCTGCCGCTCCTGATCTCGGTCGGCTACTCGGCCTGCCACTGGTGCCACGTCATGGCGCATGAGTCGTTCGAGGATCCCACCGTGGCGGCACTGGTCAACGAGCGTTTCGTGGCGATCAAGGTTGACCGCGAGGAACGTCCCGATGTCGACGCGATCTACCTGCGGGCCACCCAGGCGCTCACCGGGCAGGGCGGCTGGCCGATGACGGTCTTCGCCACCCCTGACGGCGCACCGTTCTTCGCCGGCACCTACTACCCGCCACAGCCGACCGGCGGTCAGCCCTCCTTCAGCCAGGTGGTGACGGCGTTGGGTGACGCCTGGCGGGACCGGCGTGAGGAGGTGGTCGCATCGGCCGGTGCCATCGTGGAAAAGCTCACCGAGATCAATGAGATCCCGCAGGCTGCCGAGGCCCCGGGGATCTGGGAGCTTCTCGACGCCGTCAGCGCCGATTTTGACCTGATGCACGGGGGTTTCGGCACCGCCCCCAAGTTCCCTGCCCCGCTGATGGTGGACGCCTTGCTGGTCAAGGGTGAGCCGGGATCACTCGATCTGGCACAGCGCGCCCTGGAGGCGATGGCCCGCGGCGGCATCCACGACCAGATCGGTGGCGGGTTTCACCGCTACGCCGTCGACGCGGGCTGGGTCGTCCCCCATTTCGAGAAGATGCTCTACGACAACGCTCTGCTGCTCGGCGCCTACACCCGGGGTTGGCGGCGCACCCCCCAGAGTGAGGGGCCGCTGCGGGCCCTGTTCGAGCGTGTCGTCCGGGGCATTGTCGGCTGGCTGACCCGTGAGATGCGCCTGGAGAACGGCGCGTTCGCGGCCAGCCTCGACGCCGATTCGGCCGACATCCGCGGGATGGCCCACGAGGGCATCTACTACGTGTGGAACCCCGAGCTGCTCACCGATGCGCTGGGAGCCGAGGACGCCGACTGGGCCGCGGAGACCTTCCACGTCACCACGAGCGGGACCTTTGAGCACGCCCTGTCCACCCTCCAACTCCGGGGCGCGCCGGATCCCGATCGGCTCGCCCGGGTCAGCCGGCGCCTGCTCCAGGTGCGTGACGACCGGTTCCCGCCGCCGCGCGACGACAAGGTCATCGCCTCCTGGAATGGTTGGACGATTGACGCGCTCGTGCACGCGGCGCTCGTCTTCGGTGAGCCCGCCTGGCTCGCTGCTGCCGAGGGTGCGGCGCAGGCGCTGTGGGAGGCGCACGTCACCGACGCCGGGCTGGTTCGGGCATCACTGCAGGGAGAGCCGTCCACCGGACCCGCTTTCGCTGAGGATCATGGTGCGCTCGCGCTCGGGTTCGCCCGCCTCGCCCAGGCCCGTGGGGACGCTCGATGGCTGGCCCGCGCCGAGCAGTTGCTCGATGACGCGATCGGCCGGTTTGCCGCTCCTGACGGCGGCTTCTTCGACGCTGCCGAAACGGCGGAGCTGTTCACCCGTCCGCGCGATGTCGCCGACAATCCCACCCCGTCGGGCACGATGGCGCTGGTCGCCTCGCTGCGGGTCGTCGGACTGCTGGCTGATCGTGAGGACTTCCTCCAATGTGCGGAGGTGGCGGCCCGGACGACGTGGGGCACGTTGGCCCAGAATCCCCGGTTCGCACCCGCCGCCCTGGCCGATCTTCTCGCCGCCGACGATGCCCGCAAGGGGCTTCGGCCCGCCGTCGCCGTGGTCGTGGACGCCGACGGCGATGGGCTCAACGACGCCGCGCGCGCAGCCTGGCGGATGGCGCCGGCCGGCACCGTCATCGTCTCCGGGCGACCCGGAACCCCCGGCTTCGCTCACCACTTCGACGACCGGCCGGTCGTGATGCCCGCTGCGGACGAGGATGGGGGCGGAGGTCGGCCTGCTGCTGACCGCGAACGCCCGGGAACCAGCGACGACGAGTATGACGAGCACGCCGTCGTGCCGACCGCCCAGACGGTCTACGTCTGCCGCGGAACAACCTGCTTCGCGCCTGCCTCCACGGTTCAGGAGATCCGCGAGGCTCTCTGGACCCGCGCCTGAGGCTGAACCGCTGCAGATTCCGGATGGCGCCGGATCAGGTGAGCACCACCAGGGCGATGGCGGCGAAGTGGAGGCCGGCGGCAACGACCGTGCACGCGTGGAAGATCTCGTGGAAGCCGAACCAGGTGGGCGACGGATTGGGCAGCTTGCGGGCGTAGATGAGGGCACCCACCGAGTAGACCAGGCCCCCGGCCGCGATCAGGATGACGACCAACGGTCCGCCGGCGTTCCAGAACGGCACCAACCAGCCGACCGCGACCCAGCCCATGGCGAGGTAGAGCCCGGTGTAGAGCCAGCGGGGGGCGGTCATCCACAGCAGTTTGAAGGTGATGCCCAGCGCGGCGATACCCCAGATGAGGGCCAGCAGCAGCGCTGCCTGCGGGAGGTGGAGCAGCATCAGCGCCAGGGGGGTGTAGGTACCGGCGATGAAGATGAAGATGTTGGCGTGGTCGAAGCGGCGCAGGACGGCCGCTGCGCGCTCGGACCAGGTGCCGCGGTGGTAGAGCGCTGACATGCCGAACAGGATGCTCGCGCTGACCAGGTAGATGCCGACGCCGAGACGTCCAAGAACGGTCGGGGCAAGGATGAGCAGCACCAGCCCCGCCGCCTGAATGGCGGGCGCCATACCAAGATGCAACCAGCCGCGCAGGTGCGGCTTCGGCGGAGCCTCCGGGGAGGTCCCCTTACTTGACGAAGCGTAACTTACGGTCACGTAGGTAAGGGTAGGTGTTTGCCGGTCGCCGTGCAAGGGTGCCCCGGGGCTCCACGCGCCGGGTCCGTGGTCGCCGGCCTGCCGAGCCTCCGGTCGACCGGGTCGGAGCAGCGCCGCGGGTGGCCGGTCTGCTCCGTCCCGCCGCTGAGCCGGGCGCCCGGGGCGACGGCGACCGACACGGTACCGTCCGGAGGGTGAAGATTCTGCTCAACCGCAATGCGCCCCTGGAGATTGAGCTCCCCGATGATGTCGAGGTGGTGCGGATCGACGAGGATGAACTCGTCCCGGCCGAGCATCTCGACGCCGATGCCGCCGTGCTGCGGGGCCAGTCGGCGGTGGCGGTGCGCCAACTGGCGGCCGACGCGCCGCGGCTGCGCTGGATCCAGACGCTCGCGGCGGGTCCCGACGGCGTACTGAGCGCCGGATTCGGCGATCAGGTGCAGATCACCAACGGGCGAGGCCTCCACTCCAAGACGGTCGCGGAGACGGCCGTCGCGATGGCGCTGGCTGGTGTGTTGCGCTTCCCCGACCTTTTCCGGGCCCAGGCCGAACACACCTGGGCGCACGACGGTTACGGGGACTGGCGGGACCTCCATCCGGGCGGACAACTCGGTTCACTGATCGACACCCGGATCCTGATCTGGGGGTTCGGGGCCATCGGGCTTCAGGCGGCGACCCTGTTCACTGCGTTGTCGGCCCGGGTGCGGGGCGTCGCCCGGACGGCCGGCGTTCGGGACGGCTACGAGGTGGTCACCGAGGCCGACCTGCCCACCGTCCTCCCCGAGACCGACGTACTGGTGATGGTGCTGCCCCACGACGACGGCACCCGCCGGGCCCTCAACGCCGAGCGGATCGCGCTGCTGCCCCGGCATGCCTGGGTGGTGAACGTCGGACGCGGGACGACCGTCGATCAGGATGCGCTGGTCGCCGCGCTCGAGGAGGGGAGCCTGGGAGGAGCAGCCCTCGACGTCACCGACCCGGAGCCCTATCCGGCCGACGGGCCACTGTGGGACACGCCGAACACCATCCTGCTGCCGCATGTGGCCGGCGGTGTCCCCTACGGCATCAATGAACTTCTCGCTGACAACCTTGCCCGCTTCCGGGCCGGCGAACCGCTGCGCAACGTCATGGCTCGCCAGGAGTGACAGCTTCGCCGGTCGGTCACGGGGGGACAGCGCTACGCTGCACGCATGGCTTGGCGCGAGCGGATCCGCGAGGCGGGCGACCGCCTCAACCCCTCGAATCTGCTGTACAGCACCTACGAACAGCGTCTGCTCGCCGAACTGGACCGGGACCGGCTTCCGCAGCACATCGCCGTCCTCGCCGACGGCAACCGGCGGTGGGCCCGCCTGAACGCTCCGGGGCGTCCGCTCGTGGTCGGATACCAGGCCGGAGCCGACAAACTCGAGCAATTCGTCGGCTGGTGTGACGAGGTCGGCATCCAGGTGGTCACGCTGTGGGTGTTGTCGACCGACAACCTCACCCGCGAGGCGGAGGCCGTCGAGCCGCTCCTGGGCGTGATCGAGCGGATGTTCGTCGATCTGGCTGTCGCCCGCCTATGGCGGATCAAGCTCGTCGGAGACGCCACCCTCCTTCCCGAACCGATGCGCCAGACCCTCGCCATCGCGGAGGACTCGACGCGCGGTGCCGACGGGATGCAGGTCAATATCGCCATCGCCTACGGCGGCCGTCACGAGCTCCGGGACGCGTTCCGCAAGCTGCTCGCCTCCGCGGACGCGAAAGGCACTCGCCTGGCGGAGCTCGCCCACAGCCTCGACATCGATGACATTGCCGAACACCTCTACACCGCCGGCCAACCCGATCCCGACCTGATCATCCGCACCTCCGGTGAGCAGCGCTTGTCGGGCTTTCTGATGTGGCAGTCGGCCCACAGTGAGTTCTACTTCCACGAGGCACTGTGGCCCGATTTCCGTCGGGTCGACTTCCTACGGGCCGTGCGTAGCTACGCCAACCGGGAGCGCCGCTACGGCCGGTGACCGAGTCCGGATGCGCAACTCCCCGCCACGTCGAGGACCGTCGTGGTCTGCGTGCGGATCTTGGCGGTACGCGCTCAGGCCTCCGGAATGGGGGTGTTGAAGAACTCGGTGCGGTCCCCGTCGGGATCGGGGCCGCCACGGACGCCGGTGTCCAGAGCATCGATGGCGGCGAGTTCCGCGTCGGACAGAGCGAAGTCGAACACGGCGAGATTCTCGGCGATGCGAGCCGGTGTCACCGACTTGGGGATCGCTGAACGTCCCTGCTGGACATGCCAGCGCAGGATGACCTGTGCGGCCGTGCGGCCGTGCTCGGCGGCGATCGCGAGGATGGTCGGGTCCTTCAGGGTCGAGCGGCGGCTGCCATCGCCCCAACCGGGATAGAAGGTGATGCCGCCGATCGGCGACCACGCCTGGGTCAGGATGCCCTCGCGGGCATGGAAGGCCTGCAACCCGCGCTGCTGGAAGTACGGATGCACCTCGATCTGGTTGACCGCCGGCACGATCTCGGCGACATCGAGCAGCTTCATCAGATGGTGCCGCATGAAGTTGCTGACCCCGATGGCACGCACCTTGGCCTCGGCGTGGAGCGATTCAAGGGCCCGGTAGGCCGCGACCGTCTGCTCCCACCGGGAGGGAGCCGGTTGGTGGAGGATCAGCAGATCGATCTGGTCGACGCCGAGCTTCGCCGCGGCCTTGCCGTAGGCGTGCAACGTCTGGTCGTAGCCGTAATCGCTGACCCACACCTTCGTCTCGAGGAACAGGTCGGCAGGGGCGATGTCGGCTACCGCCAGAGCCGATCCGACGCCGGCCTCGTTGAAGTAGGCGGCGGCGGTGTCGATGTGACGGTAGCCGAGGCGGAGCGCTTCGGCGACGACGGACGCAGTCTCCTCCGGTGGAGTCTGGAAGACGCCGAGGCCGACGGCGGGCAGGGGGACGCCATTGTTGAGGGTGAGGATCTCCATGACCCTAGACCCTACGACCCCCGGGGAGGTCGCTGCCGACTGATCGAAGGCCACCCCCGGACCAGGGGCGTGACCCCGGGCCTGCGGAGCCTTGGCCGTCGTGTCGGTGATCCCCGCGTGTCGGCGGGATCAACATCGGCGGCCCGTGCGTGTCGCCGGAGGGATCATCAAGGTGGCCGGCCTACTCTCGCAAGTACGGGCATCCGTCCCGGGTGACCGGCGAGAGGGATCCACGAGCTTGCTTACCCCGAGGAGCGCTCTCGGCTGAACTGGTACGGGTCGAGGTGACGAGCGCATCGCGGCCGCAACGCGGAAGGACTCCTGTGAGCACCGCCACCCAGCCTCATCATCGCCCGACCGGGTCCGCACGGACCGAGCTCCGTACCTACGTCATCGACACCTCGGTGCTGCTGAGCGATCCCCACGCCCTGCTGTACTTCGCCGAGCACCAGGTGGTTCTCCCGCTGGTCGTCATCACCGAACTCGAAGGCAAGCGCCATCACCCCGAGTTGGGGTATTTCGCGCGCAAGGCGCTGCGGTTCCTCGACGACCTGCGCATCTCCTATGGCCGGCTCGATGCGCCGGTCCCGGTGAACGACGCCGGTGGCGTCATCCACGTGGAACTCAACCACACCGATCCCGATGTGCTCCCGGCGGGCTTCCGGCTCGGCGACAACGACTCGCGCATCCTGGCGGTGGCGGCCAACTTCTCCCGCGAGGGCCGTGACGTCGTTCTGGTCACCAAGGACGTGCCACTGCGGGTCAAGGCCGCCTCGGTGGGGCTGGTCGCCGAGGAGTACAAGCATGAGCTGCCGGCCGATTCCGGCTGGACCGGGCTGACCGCGCTGGAGGTGGAGCCTGCGCGGGTCGACGAACTGTATGACGCCGGCGTCCTCGAGGTGCCCGAACTCGACCAGGTGCCCTGCAACACCGGGGTGAGGATCCGCGGCGGCGGCTCGACAGCGCTGGGACGGGTGCGGGCCGACCGGCGGCTCCACCTCATCCGTGCCGACCGGGACGTGTTCGGCCTCCATGGCCGTTCCGCCGAACAGCGCATCGGCCTCGACCTCCTCGCCGATCCCAATGTGGGCATCGTCTCCCTCGGCGGTAGCGCAGGCACCGGCAAGTCGGCCTTGGCGTTGGCCTCGGGGCTTGAGGCCGTCATGGAACGCGGGAGGCACGACCGGGTGATCGTCTTCCGGCCGCTGTACGCCGTCGGCGGGCAGGACCTCGGCTTCCTGCCCGGTGGTGAGGGCGAGAAGATGTCGCCCTGGGGGCAGGCGGTCTTTGACACCCTCGGTTCGGTCGCGCACCGCAATGTGGTCGAGGAGGTCATGGCGCGAGAGCTGCTGGAGGTGCTGCCGCTCACCCACATCCGCGGTCGGTCCTTGCACAACGCGTTCGTGATCGTTGACGAGGCGCAGTCGCTGGAACGTAATGTGCTGCTGACGGTGCTGAGCCGGATCGGGCAGAGCAGCCGGGTGGTGCTGACCCACGATGTCGCCCAGCGGGACAACCTGCGCGTCGGGCGTCATGACGGGGTCGCCGCCGTCGTGGAGAAGCTCAAGGGCAACGCGCTGTTCGGCCACGTGACCCTCACCCGGTCGGAGCGGTCGCCGATCGCTGCACTGGTCACCGACCTGCTGGGCGAGGCCGGCTTCTGATCCACGCGCCGAGCGCCTCGAGCTCCGTGGCAGGATTTCCCCATGGCCCAGTCTGCGCGTCTGCGTTCCACGAGCACGCACATGGTGGTGGCCATGGTCGTCCTCCTCATCCCTGTCATCGGGATCACCGTGCTGTTCACCCGGGATCCCGAGCCGACGATCCCCGATGTCGCCTACCTGCCGATCGCCGAACGGGCCGCCGCCGACGCCGAGTTCAGCGTTCTCGCGCCGGCCGAGCTTCCTGAGGGCTGGGTCTGCACCGAGGCCGACTGGTATCCCGCCGGTACCGCCGGCCGGGCCGAACCCGTGATCGGCGACACCTGGTCGATGTCCTTCCTCAACGCCGATCGGATGTACCTGGGCCTTGATCAGCGCGTCGAGGCGCCCGAGGAGTTCATCAGCCGGCGCACCCA
>JBKEBV010000071.1:0-17893 GCA_047973315.1 Propioniciclava sp. | reverse complement strand
CTCAAGGGGCAGCGTGCCCTGGCCGTTCTCGGTGGGATCGGGCTGGCCGCCCTGCTGATCTTCGCGATCGGCGGTGCGATCGTGAACGCTCCGGTGACGACCGCTGAGGCCGATGCCGCCTACGGCGGCAACGTCGAGGGCATCGCGGCGTTGCTCTTCGGCAAGTACGTGTTCGTGTTCGAACTCAGCGCCGCCCTGCTGATCACCGCGGCGGTCGGTGCGATGCTGCTGGCCCACCATCAGCGTGTCAAGCCCAAGCGCGGCCAGGCCGAGCTCGCCGCCGAGCGGATGGACAGGTACGCCGCCACCGGCGAACACCCCGGACCGCTGCCCAACTCGGGCGTCTATGCCACCACCAACGCCATCGGGGCGCCGGCCCTGCTGCCCGACGGGAGCATCGCAGAGAAGTCAGTGTCAGAGACACTGGTCCTGCGCGGGGCAGCCATCGACGTGCCACCGCTGGCGAAGATCACCAATGAGACGTTCGCCGCCATCGAGGCCGTCGCCGAGGAGGAGGACGCGTGATGATGAACCCGGAGAACTACCTCGTCCTGGCCGCGATCCTGTTCTCGATCGGCGCGATCGGGGTGATGGTCCGCCGCAATGCGCTGGTCGCCTTCATGTGCGTGGAGCTGATGCTCAACGCGGCCAACCTCGCCCTGGTGGCCGGATCCCACATCACCGGAGGCCTGGACGGGCAGGTCGCGACCTTCTTCGTGATGGTCGTGGCCGCAGCCGAGGTCGTGGTGGGTCTGGCCATCATCGTGTCCATCTTCAAGACCCGCCGTTCGACCTCGGTCGACGACGCCAACCTGCTCAAGCTCTGAGGCGGACGACGTGACTCTTCTCGAAACCCTCGCAGAACCGGTGCCCGCCACCGGGATGTATGTCTACATGTGGCTGATGATCGCCGTGCCGCTGGCCTCGGCGGCGGTGCTGCTCCTGGCCGGGCGGATCGCCGACGCCTGGGGCCACCTGCTCGGCACCGCCGCGGTGCTGGTGTCCTTCGGCGTCGCCTTGGCCGTGTTCAGCTCCCAGCTGATGCACGCACCCGATGAACGGGCGGTCTCGCTGCCGCTGTACACCTGGTTCACCGTCGGCGGTTGGGACATCTCGGTGGGGCTGCTGGTCGACCAGCTGTCCATCCTGTTCGCCCTGCTGATCACCGGAGTGGGCAGCCTGATCCACGTCTACTCCATCGGCTACATGGCCCACGATGAGCGTCGACGTCGGTTCTTCGCCTACCTGAACCTGTTCATCGCCGCGATGCTGCTGCTGGTGCTGGCCGACAACTACCTCATCCTGTTCGTCGGCTGGGAGGGGGTCGGTCTGGCCTCCTACCTGCTGATCAGCTTCTGGCAGCACAAGCCGTCCGCGGCCGCCGCCGGCACGAAGGCGTTCGTGATGAACCGGGTCGGCGATCTCGGCCTGCTGATGGCGATCGGCTCGATGCTGGCCCTGGTGGGGAGTTCGTCCATCGTCGAGGTGGCCGCCCAGGCGGGCGAGCTCGGCGCCGGCTGGGCCACCGCCATCGGCCTCTTCCTACTGCTGGCCGCCTGCGGCAAATCCGCTCAGGTCCCGCTGCAGGCCTGGCTGCTCGACGCCATGGAGGGCCCGACCCCGGTGTCGGCGCTGATCCACGCCGCCACCATGGTCACCGCCGGGGTCTACCTGGTGATCCGGTCCCATGCGATCTTCGAGGTGGCGCCGATGGCTGCCGAGGCCGTGGTCATCGTCGGAACGGTGACCCTGTTGGCCGGCGCCTGGATCGGCACCTCCCAGGACGACATCAAGAAGGTTCTCGCCGGTTCCACCATGAGCCAGATCGGCTACATGATGCTCGCCGCGGGTATCGGACCGGTCGGCTATGCCTTCGCGATCTTCCATCTGCTCACCCATGGCTTCTTCAAGGCCAACATGTTCCTCGGTGCCGGCTCGGTGATGCACGGCATGAACGACGACGTCAACATGCGCCACTACGGCGCGCTGGCGAAGGTGATGAAGGTCACCTTCGGGACGTTCGCCATGGGCTATCTGGCCATCATCGGCATCCCGCCGCTGGCCGGCTACTTCAGTAAGGACCACATCATCGAGGCGGCCTTCGAGCACGGGATGCTCGTCGGAATCTGCGCCCTCCTCGGTGCCGGGGTGACGGCCTTCTACATGACCCGGCTGATGTTGATGACCTTCCTCGGCGAGAAGCGCTGGCTCGACGGCGTCCACCCGCACGAGTCACCCCGGGTGATGACGGTTCCGCTCATCGTGCTGGCGTTCTTCTCCGTGGTCGCCGGTGTCGCCATGAACGCGTGGATCCAGACCTGGCTCGAGCCGGCGGTGGGCAATCACGCCCACGAGGTGGCGTGGCTCCCGACACCGGTGGGCCTGATCACGCTGGTGGTGGTGATCGTCGGCGTGGCGATCGGTTGGGCCTTCTTCGGTCGTCGGGCGATCCCCGCGTCCGCCCCCGCCTCGAAGAACCCGTTCACCCTCGTCGGACGCAACGTGCTCTACGGCGACCAGATCAACGACTTCCTGTTCGTCTCACCGACGCATGCCCTCGCTGGGGCGGTCAACACCGCCGACACGGCGATCATCGACGGTGCCGCGGACGGATCCGGTCGCGCGATGGCGGGCCTGTCGACCCAGGTGCGACGCCTGCAGACCGGCTACGTCCGCAACTACGCCCTCACGATGCTGCTCGGTGTTGTCGCCGTCGGCATCGTGCTGATCCTCAGCCAGCTGGGTTGAGGGAGGAGTTGAGATGACATTCCCTTGGCTCACCTTCCTAGGACTGCTGCCACTGGTGGTCGGCCTGCTGCTCCTGCTGCCGATGGGCAGAGGCGCAGCGCGGACGCTGGGCATGCTGACCTCGTTGGCGACGCTCGGCCTGGCGATCACCGTGGTGAGCATGTACCTCGGCGGGGCCGACCTGCTCGTGCGTGCTCCCTGGATCCAGTCCTTCGGTGCCTACTGGTCGCTCGACCTCGACGGCATGGGCGCCGCCATGGTGCTGCTCACCGCGGCGCTGACGCCGGTGGTGCTGCTGGCGGAGTGGAACCACCCGGGCGACCGCTGGAGTGCGCAGGTCTTCTTCGCCCTGGTGCTGATGCTCGAAGGCCTGTCGCTGTTCGTTTTCACCGCCGACGACGTGCTGTTGTTCTACCTCTTCTTCGAGGCGACGCTGCTGCCCATCTACTTCCTGATGATCGGCTTCGGCGGACCCCGCCGGACCTACGCGGCGGTCAAGTTCCTGATCTTCAGCCTCGCCGGCGGTCTGATCATGCTGGCCGCCGTGGTCGGGGTCGGGGTGATCAGCGCGGGCTCCGGCACGCCGAGCTACCTGCTCAGCGACCTGGCAGCGCTGCAGATCGGTGGCGATCTCGGGCGCTGGCTGATGGCCGGCTTCCTGATCGCCTTCATCATCAAGGCGCCGATGGTGCCGCTGCACACCTGGCTGCCCGATGCCGCCGAGAACGCCACCCCCGGCACCGCCACGCTGCTGGTGGGCGTGCTGGACAAGATCGGCACCTTCGGGATGATCAAGTTCTGCCTCGCGCTGTTCCCGGAGGCGAGCCTGTGGGTGGCCCCGTTCATGATGTGGTTCGCCGTGGTCTCGATCCTGTGGGGTGCCCTGGGAGCCATCGGATCGACGAACATGATGCGACTGGTCGCCTACACCTCGGTCAGCCACTTCGGCTTCATGGTCCTAGGCATCTACGCCTTCACCACCATGAGCATCTCGGGCTCGATCTTCTACATGCTCAACCACGGATTCTCCACTGCCGCGCTGTTCCTGGTCGTCGGCTTCCTGGTGAAGCGGCGGGGAACCGCCGACATCCACGCCTTCGGCGGGGTGCAGAAGGTGGCACCGGTGCTGTCCGGGGCGCTGATCCTCTCGGTGCTCTCGGCGGTGTCGCTGCCGGGCATGTCGACCTTCGTCAGCGAGTTGCTCGTCATCGCTGGCACGTGGTCCCGGGCGCCGATCGTCACCGCCGTCGCCCTGCTGGGCGTCGTCCTGGCCGCCGTCTACGGGCTGCGGCTTTATCAGCGCACCATGACCGGCCCGCTCACCGATGAGGCCGCCACCGCCTTCACCGGCGCTGATCTGACCGCGGTGGAGCGGTGGCTGATGGTGGCGATCGTCGGCGTGATCCTCGTGCTCGGGTTCGTCCCGGGCGGGGCCGTCGACCTGGTTGAACCCACCGCGGTGGCCGCGATGCAGAACGTCGGCGTTGCCGATCCGGCGCCGATCACCGAAGGAGTCAAGTGATGATCATGCCGATCCTGGAGATCGCGGCTCCCGTCCTGGAGTGGCGGGCGCTGGCCCCGGTGCTGCTGTTGCTCCTCGCCGGCTGCCTCGGCATCCTGCTCGAAGCCGTGCTTCCTCAGCGGGCCCGCCTGGGCGCCCAGCTCACCGTCTCGTTCACCACGCTGGTGCTCGCTTTCGTCTCCTTGGTGCTGAACTGGCGGGCCGGGATCGGCGGTAGCCAGGCCGAGGGCGCGATCATGCTCGACGGCCCGTCCTACTTCGGTTGGGGATCCCTCATCGTCTTCGGGACGCTGTCGCTGATGCTGTTCGCCGAACGTCAGGTCAATGGCGGCTCATCGTCCTTCGCCCCGTCGGCCGCGGCAGTGCCGGGCTCGCTCGATGAGCGGGAATCGGCGCAGGCGGGCCGCGAGCACACCGAGGTCTTCCCGCTGGGGTTGTTCGCCATCGCGGGCATGATGGTGTTCGCGTCCTCGACCGACCTGATTACCATGTTCGTCGCGCTGGAGGTCTTCTCGCTGCCGCTCTACCTGCTGAGTGCCATGGCACGCCGCCGCCGGTTGCTGAGCCAGGAGTCGGCACTGAAGTACTTCCTGCTGGGTGCTTTCAGCTCGGCGTTCTTCCTGTTTGGCATCGCCCTGCTGTACGTGTTCTCGGGTTCGCTCAACCTGGCGGGGATCCACGGTGCTGTCACCGGCGCGGTGTACGGCCAGGGCCTGCTGATCGCTGGTCTGGCGCTGCTGTCGATCGGTCTGCTGTTCAAGATCGGTGTGGTGCCCTTCGCCAGTTGGACCCCCGACGTCTACATGGGGGCGCCCACGCCGGTCACCGGGTTCATGGCGATCTGCACCAAGCTCGCCGCTGTCGGGGGAACCCTGCGGATCTTCTACGTCGCCCTCGACGGTGAGCGCTGGACCTGGCAGCCCCTGTTCGCGATCCTGGCGGCGTTGACGATGGTGGTCGGTATCGTCATGGCGCTCACCCAGACCGACATCAAGCGACTGCTCGCCTACAGTTCGATCGCCCACGCCGGCTTCATCATGACCGCCGTGGTCGGTGCCAGCCAGATCGTGCCGGTCGGGCAGGCCACCTCGGCGACCTCGATCATGTTCTACCTGACCGCCTACGGGTTCGCGACCATCGGTGCGTTCGCGGTGGTGACGATGGTCCGCAACGCCGCCGGTGAGGAGAACACCATCGCCGGCTGGTCGGGTCTGGCCCGGAAGAACCCGCTGGTCGCCTCGCTCTTCGCACTGTTCATGCTGAGCTTCGCAGGCATTCCGCTCACGGGCGGGTTCATCGGCAAGTGGGCGGTGTTCTCGGCCGCCTGGCGGGGAGGCTACTGGTGGTTGGTGGTTGTCGCCGCGCTCGCCAGCCTGGTGGGCGTCTGGTTCTACCTGCGGGTGATCGTAGTCATGTTCGCTGGTGAGCAGGCCAAGGGGGTGGTGGTGGCCCGGGCCAGCGCGTGGACCTGGATCCCGCTGTCGATCGGAGCAGCGGCCACGCTGTGGCTCGGACTGCTGCCCAATCAGACCATGCAGCTTGCTACCTTTGCGGGGACCTTCCTGCGCTAGCGCGGGAGAACATCTGCCGGAGGAGACCCGTGTCGTCGATCACCTACCCGGGGGCGGACCCCGCCTTCGAGGAGGCTGTTCGCGCACGCCTGGAGGCCATTGAGGAAGCGCTGCGGACGGCTGCGGAGGCCGACACGGCCTTCGTGACCGACGCCGCGCAGCACCTGCTCCAGGCCGGCGGCAAGCGGTTCCGCCCGCTGTTGGTCGTGCTCGCCGCACAGTTGTACGGCCCCCCGGAGGCTGATCGGGTCGACCGGGCGGCCGTGGTGGCCGAACTGACCCATGTCGCCTCCCTCTATCACGACGACGTGATGGACTCGGCGGAGATGCGCCGCGGTGTCCCGTCGGCCAATGACACCTGGGGCAACACCGTCGCGATCTTGGTCGGTGACTATCTTTTCTCGAAGGCCTCGTCGCTGGTCGCGACCTTGGGTACGGATTACGTCATCCTGCAGGCCGAGACCTTCGCGCGGTTGGTCCAGGGCCAGATCGCAGAGACCCGCGGCCCGGGCACCGATGATGACGCCCTGGCGCACTACCTCCAGGTGGTGGCCGACAAGACCGGCTCCCTGATCGCGGCCTCGGCTGTCTTCGGCGGGATGGTCGCCGGTGCGTCGGCGGAGGTCATCGCCGCCCTGGCCGCCTTCGGTGAGGAGATCGGCATCGTCTTCCAGCTCTCCGACGACGTCATCGACATCGCCTCCGACGAGTCCGGCAAGACGCCCGGCACCGATCTGCGCGAAGGCGTCCCGACGCTTCCGACGCTGATGGTGGCGGCCTCGACCGATCCAGCCGATGCCCGGCTGCGGGATCTGGTCTCCCGGCCCTTGTCCGATGACGCCGAGGTGGCCGAGGCCCTCGCCGGCTTGCGGGCCCACCGGGTTCTCGACGATGCCCGCGCCGAGATTGCCCGGCACGGAGCGGTTGCACGCGACCACCTGGTGCCGTTGCCCGACGGTGAGGCGAAGACAGCGCTGCTGGCGCTGTGCGACACCATCGTGCAGAGGACCACCTGACATGAACGCCATTCAGATCGCTGCTGCCGTCCGTAACGGGAGCGCGTCGGCAGTGGACATCGCGCAGGCTGCGCTCGCCCGCGCTGAGCGGCTCCAGAATCGACTGGGAGCCTTCGCGGCCCTCACCGCCGAGCTGGCTCTGGAGCAGGCTGCTGCGATCGATGCTGCGGTGGCTGCCGGAACCCTCGGTGAGGCTCCGCTCGCCGGGGTGCCGCTGCCGATCAAGGATCTGGTGGAGGTGGCCGGGGTGCCCTACGGCGCCGGTAGTGCTGCCCTGCGCGGCACGATCGGACAGCGGACCGATGTCATCGCTGACCGGCTCCACCGGGCCGGGTCGGTGATGCTGGGCAAGACCTCGACACCGGAGTTCGGGTTTCCCTGCTACACCGAACCTGACGGCGCTCCGCCGGCGGCGACCCCCTGGGATCCGACGCGGGGAGCGGGCGGATCGAGTGGGGGAGCCGCGGTCGCGGTGGCGGCGAGTATCGCGCCCCTGGCGCACGGCTCCGACGGTGGCGGGTCCCTGCGGATCCCGGCCGCCAGCTGCGGCCTGGTGGGTCACAAAGCCTCCCGTGGGCTGATCGACACCATGCCCAGCCGTCCCGCGGGGCCCGGTCTGGTGACCGACGGTGTTCTCGCCCGCAGCGCCAGTGATGCTGCCCTGGCCCTGGACGTGCTGGCACCGGGCCACCGGTTCCTCGCCAGTCTGCGGTCGGTGCCCCGCGGGCTGCGGATCGGGGTGACGACCACCCCGTTCATTTCAGAGTCCGCCGAGGTCCACCAGGCCTGCGCCGACGCGGTCTCCCAGGTCGTGGTCCAGCTCTCGGCGTTGCGTCATGAGATCGCCGAGGCCCCGCGCCCCTTCGATCCGTCCGCCTGGGCTGCTTTCGACGCACTGTGGACGACCGGGGCGGCCTCCATTCCGCTGCCGCCCGAGGCAGATCCGGCCTTGACGCCCATGACCCGGTGGCTGCGCCAGCGGGGCGCGACGGTGACCGGCGTGGACTATGCGCGGGCGCTCGCGGCGGTGCAGCAGATCACTTTCGAGACCGAGCAGCAGTGGCAGGATTTCGACCTGGTGCTCACCCCGACGCTGGCGCAGCCCCCAGCGCCGATCGGGTCCCTCCGTGACGATGCCGATCCTGCGGCGGACTTCGCCGCCCAGATCGACTACACGCCGTGGACCTCGGTGGCGAACCTCACCGGTCGGCCGTCGATCTCGCTGCCGCTGGTGCGGATCCACATCGACGGGGTGATGATTCCCATCGGGGTGATGTTCACCGGACGGGTCGGTCAGGACGGGCTGCTGCTGCGGCTGGCTGCCCAACTCCAGCAGGCCTATCCGTGGCCTCGGACGCCGCCGCACCTGTCGCTGTAGGCGGACCGGCCGAGCTCTGGCCCGAGCCGATCGGGTGGACCGGTCACGGCTACAGTGGGCTGGTGAAGTACATCTCAACCCGTGGTGCTGCCGAGCCCGCTAGCTTCTGCGATGTCCTCCTGGCAGGCCTCGCCCCCGACGGCGGACTGTACCTCCCCGAGGAGTACCCGCATCTGGACACCGACACGCTGACCGCTTGGCGGAGCGTGTTGGCGACCCAGGGATACCCGGCGCTGGCAGCGGCCGTCCTGGAGTGCTACGTCGACGACATCCCCGCTGACGACCTGCGGGGGATCTGCGAGCGGGCCTACACCGCGGCGAAGTTCGGCCACCCGCGGATCGTCAGCCTCGACGGTCTCGGCGGCGGCCTGTTGCTGGGGCACCTGTCCCAAGGCCCGACGGCAGCGTTCAAGGACATGGCGATGCAACTGCTGGGCGAGCTCTTCGAGTACGAACTGGACCGGCGGGACACGGCGCTGACCATCGTCGGGGCCACCAGCGGCGACACCGGCTCCGCAGCCGAACACGCCATGCTCGGCAAGGACCGGGTCCGGGTGTTCATGCTGACCCCGGCCGGGCGGATGAGCCCGTTCCAACAGGCGCAGATGTTCAGCATCGATGATCCGCGGATCACCAATATCGCCGTCGACGGTGTCTTCGACGACTGCCAGGATCTCGTCAAGGCGGTGAATGCCGATGCCACCTTCAAGAAGCGCCACCGGATCGGTGCGGTGAACTCGATCAACTGGGCCCGGCTGGTGGCTCAGGTCGTCTATTACATCGCCTTGTGGCTGGAGGCGACCGAGACCAACAACGACCGGGTCACCTTCGCGGTGCCCTCGGGTAACTTCGGCAATATCTGCGCCGGCCACATCGCCCGTGAGATGGGTCTGCCCATCGACACCCTGGTGCTGGCCACCAATGAGAACAATGTGCTGGCTGAGTTCTTCGCCACCGGCAGCTATCGGGTCCGCGGTTCCTCCGAGACCAGAGCCACCTCCAGCCCGTCGATGGATATCTCCAAAGCGTCGAACTTCGAACGGTTCGTCTTCGACCTGCTGGGCCGCGACGGTGCGCGCACCGCCGAACTCTTCGGCGACGAGCTTGCCACCACCGGGAGCTTCGACCTGTCGGGGACCGCCGCGTTCACCGAGCTGCGCGCACGGTTCGGCTTCGTTGCGGGGACCTCGACCCATGCTGACCGGATCACGACCATCGCGGGCGAGTATGCCCGCACTCGGACGGTCATCGACCCGCACACCGCCGATGCGGTCCATGTCGCCCGGGGCCTGGTCGCCGCCGGGGAGGTCGGCCGCCCGGTGATCGCCCTGGAGACGGCGCTGCCGGTCAAGTTCTCCGCGACGATCGTCGAGGCGCTCGGTCAGGAGGTGCCCCGGCCGGAGCGGTTCGTGGGACTGGAGGATCTCCCGCGGCGGGTGGTCGATCTCGCGAACGACGTCGACGCCCTCCGCGCGCTGATCGAGCAGGCTTCCGGGGCCTGACGGTTCAGCGATCCTTGAGGGATCCGGTGGTCGGGCCCGATCCGGTGACGGTGGCCACACAGGCGAAACCGCGGCTCCCTCCCGCGAACGCCACTTCCGAGGGCGGAATGACCGCCACCTCCAGATCGTCGGTCCGGGTGTTGGTGTAGTCGGCCAGCGCGTCGGCGGTGCAGCTGAGTTGGACGTTCGGGTCCTCGAACACGTCGTCGAGCGTCGCGGAGGGTGTGAGCGGGTCCAGCAGCCCGCTGGCGAAGGTCTCCCACAGGTGTGGCTCTGCGCAGTCGGTCTGCTGCGCGCTCACGTGCCCGGCGATCGACACGATGCCGTCCCAGCACTGCCCGGCCTCGGGTGCTGCCTCGGGATCGGGCGCCGTGCCTGCCGGTGTCGACTCGGTTGGTGCCGACGATGGCGGCGTTGTCGCCCGGCCCGGCGCTGCCTCGGGTTCGGGGAGGCCCCGGGTGAGCGCCCAGGTGCTGCCGGCCCCGACCAGCAGCCCGGCGACGCCGCCGACCAGCGCGGACCGCCAGGGTCGGCGGGGTGGTGGGACGGGGGCCGGCGGACGGGCTGGTGTCGAGGCCACCGGGCCGCCGGTGAACAGGCTGCTGGTTCCGGGGACATCGACGGCCGCCCAGGCCTCCAGGAAGGCCTGACCGTCCGGGTAGCGGCGGGCCGGGTCGGGATCGGTGGCGATCGCCAGCACCTGTATCAGCGGCCCGACCCCGGCCTGATGCGGCAGCGGGAGGGGCTGGTCCAGCTGTTCCATGATCTGTTCGACCGGTGCCGGGGAGCCGTCGTCGCGGGTTCGAGCGCTGCGGCCCATCAGCGTGGCGTGGAGGGTCGCCCCGAGCGACCAGACATCGCTGGCCGGGGTCGGCGGCTGGAAGCGGAGTGCTTCCGGCGCGGCGAAGGCGGGGGTGAGCGCCTCGAGGGTCACCGACAGTTCTTCATCGGTGCGGACCAGCGCGGCCAGACCGAAGTCGGACAGCCGCGGGGTGCCGTACCGGTCGATCAGAATGTTGGCGGGCTTGATGTCGCGGTGGAGCACCTGCGCGGTGTGGGCCGCCGCCAGCGCGCTCGCCAGAGCGAGGCCGAGTTGGTGGGTGTCGGCGGCCGAGAACGGGCCCTGGGCCCGCATCAGGTCCCGCACCGTTCCGCCGGGGCACAGTTCCATGACCAGGTAGGGATGGTGGTGGGAGGTCACCCCGACGTCGTAGAGGCTGACCACATGGGGGTGGTCACCGATCCGTCCGGCCGCCGTCGCCTCGCGCAGGAACCGGCGCTGGTCCCGTTCGGTTTCCACCGTGCGGGTGTCGACCTTGATGGCGACCTCACGGTCGACCGACTGCTGGTGACCGCGGTAGACCACGGAGAAGCCACCGCGGCCGATGATGTCACCGACGGTGACGCCGGGGATCAGGGAGGCGGGCTGGGTCATGGGACCAACGTACCGAACGCCCGCCTGTGGTCGGGGATCCACCCACGCGGGGGCGGCAGGCACAACCGCTGCCGACAACAGCGTCGGAGCCGGGGACGTGGCTGGTCGTTTCCGCAGGAAACCGAGGCGCGGTGACGTCCCCCGACACCGTCGTCGCGGCGTCCGGCTCATGGGGTCGGGAAGACCTCGGGGTGGCGGGCGAGTTCGAGGCGGCTGCGCCGGATGTGGACCGCCAGCACCCGCTCCGCCTCATCGGAATCGCGGCGCCGGAGCGCGGTGACGATCAGATGATGGTCGTGGTGGACGCTGCGGTCCTGTTCGGCGTAGAACAGCCGGGTCGCGTTGCGCCGGTAGTGCTGGGTGCGATTCCACAGCCCGCGGACGGTGTCGGCCAGCACCGTTGTGGGGGCGTGGGTGAGCGGGGTGAGGTGGAACTCCCGATCGAGACGCAGGAAATGCTCGACGTCGTCGGTCTGTTCCATGGCCGCTGCCAGCGACTCCAGCGCATCGACCTCCGCCTCGGCGAGCAGCGGCACGTTCATCCGGAGCAGCAGCGGCTCGATCCGCTCGCGGATGAGGTACATCTCGTTGCACTCGTCCGCGTTGAGCTGGGTCACCCAGGCGCCGGTGTTGGCGACGAGGGTGACCAGCCCCTCCGCCTCGAGGATCCGCAGCGCCTCCCGAACCGGGAGTCGGCTCGCCCCGTGCCGCTCGGCGAGTTCGTCCTGGCGGATGCGCTCGCCGGGGGAGTACTCGTCGGCGAGGATCGCCTCCCGCAGTGTCGCTGCGACGCGGGCGCCGGTGGCGCCATGGGCGGATCCATCAGTCATGGGTGGGGCTCTCAGTCGGCCGGATGTGCGGGGTGCCACAGTATCCGCTCGGCCTCGGCCTCGTAGGCCTTGCCGCCAGGGTAGCTGACGAGTTCGCACTGCAGCCCCCAGGAGCTGCGGAAGTACACCCAGCGCTGGCCCTGGGCCGACTGTCGGCTCGCGGTCGGCGCGCCCATCACTTCGATGTCGTGGTCATAGAGGAAGGCCACGGCGGCGTCCAGATCATCGACGTAGAACGCGAGGTGGTAGCCGCCGATGTCGCTGTTGCGGGGTTGCGGCGCCTGGCCATCAGCCGACTGGTAGAGGAACACCTCGAAGTTCGTTCCGTGGCCGAGGCGGTAGAACCGGATCTCGTTGACCACGGTGCGGGGATGCACCCCCAGGTGGACCTGCATCCAGTCGTCATCGGCCTGCTTGGCCCCCAGCGTGTAGATCGGCTCACACCCGAGAATGTCGACCAGAAAAGTGTGCGCCTCGTCGAGGTCGGGCACGGTGAAGCCGATGTGGTCGGTTCCTCGGAGTCCGGGGATGCCCTGCCGGTGCCGTGGTGTCACGTCAACCTCCCTGTCGATTCGGTCTGATGTATCCAATCATATCGTTTCTGCTGGCGCTAGGGCCGATATGTCACAACCAAGGGTTGTATTGGATCCAATCATCAGGCAAGGTAGATGCTGACGCGATCCAACGAGGGGTTGCACGACGACGGGACGTGGCGCCGATGCCCAACCAGAATCAGTTGCAGACCGGAGTGGACTGGGTCGAGTTGTCCACCACCGAGGCCGACTGGCAGGCAGCCGATCCGGCACTGCTGGGAACCATGCTCAGCGAGCTTCACCTCATCCGTGCCTTCGAGGAGTCCGTCCTCGCCCTCGCCGAGGAGGGCCTCGTCCATGGTCCGGCCCACTCGAGCATCGGCCAGGAAGGCGGCGCGGTCGGTTCCATCGTGGGTCTGCGCTCCACCGACGGGGTCAACGGCTCCCATCGCGGACACCACCAGTTCCTCGCGAAAGCGCTCACCCACGTGAGCGGTGGCATCCTCGATCCGGCTGACCCGGTGTCGCCGGAGGTCGACACCGTGCTCGAGCGCACCCTGGCGGAGATCCTCGGCCTGGCCGAGGGCTACTGCCGCGGGCGCGGCGGGTCAATGCACCTGCAGTGGTTCGAGGCCGGCGCCTTGGGAACCAATGCCATCGTCGGGGGCGGGGCGCCGATGGCCACCGGCAACGCCTGGGCCCAGAAGCACGCCGGCACCTCCGATGTCACCCTCAACTACTTCGGCGACGGCTCCTCCCAGATCGGGTCGGTGTTGGAGTCGATGAACCTTGCTGCGGCCTGGCAGCTGCCGGTCTGCTTCTTCATCGAGAACAACCTCTACGCCGTGTCCACCCGGGCCGACGAGATCACCGCGGATCCCCGGTTCTCGGTGCGGGGTCAGGGGTTCGGCATTCCCTCCTGGCGGGTCGACGGGATGGACCCGCTGGCGGTGCATCTGGCCACGCAGGAGGCCCTCGCCCGGATGCGATCGGGCGAGGGGCCGGCCATCGTCGAGGCCGAGGTGTACCGCTACGTCCATCAGAACGGACCGTTCCCGGGCAGCGCCTTCGGCTCTCGCAGCAAGGACGAGGAGGCGGCCTGGCGTGCGCGGGATCCGCTCGATCTGGTCGCCCGCAGGATGACCGAGCGGAGCCTGATCACCGCCGACGGCGTCGCAGCCCTCCGCGCCCGCGCCCAGGAGGGGATGGCGGCAGCGGTCGACCGGGTGGTGGAGCCCGACCCGGACAGACCCGGCAAGCGTCGGATCCGGCCGCCGCTGTGGCCCGAGGCCAGCTTCGTCGATGTCGGGGTCCGCGGCGACGGTAGCGAACTCGACGGGCTCCCCACCGGCGCTGCGCACAACCGGACCCGCTCGGTGACGTTCGTCGAGGCCGTGGCCCAGGTGATGGCCAGACGAATGGAGACCGATCCGCGCATCGTCGTCATGGGTGAGGACGTGCATCGGCTCAACGGGGGCACCAACGGTGCCACCAAGGGTCTGCGGAAGACCTTCGGGACGGACCGGGTCCTGGGCACCCCGATCAGCGAGAACGCCTTCCTGGGCCTGGCCGGCGGCCTCGCGCTCGACGGTCGGTTCCGCCCAGTGGTCGAGTTCATGTATCCGGATTTCCTGTGGGTCGCCGCCGACCAGGTCTTCAACCAGGTCGGGAAGGCGCGGCACATGTTCGGCGGAGACAATGCCGTCCCGCTGGTGCTGCGCACCAAGGTCGCCATGGGTTCGGGCTACGGCTCCCAGCACCTGATGGACCCGGCCGGGATCTTCGCCACCAGCCCCGGGTGGCGCATCGTCGCCGCCTCGAACGCGACCGACTACGTGGGTCTGATGAATGCCGCGTTGGCGTTGCAGGATCCGGTGCTGGTGATCGAGCACGTCGACCTGTATCCGCAGGCCGACCAGGTGCCCGAGGGTGACCTTGACCACATCATCCCACCCGGCTCGGCCGCCGTCGTCCGGGAAGGCTCCGCGGTGACGGTGCTGAGCTACCTGTCGATGGTCGGCCATGCGAGTGAGGCGATCGCGCAGACGGGGATCGACGCCGAGCTCATCGACCTCCGTTGGCTCGACCGTGCCTCGCTGGACTGGGACACCGTCGGGGCGAGCATCGAGAAGACCAACGCCGTACTGATCGTGGAGCAGGGTGCGCAGGGGACCTCGTACGGGGCCTGGTTGGCTGACGAGATCCAGCGGCGCTACTTCGACTGGCTCGACCAACCGGTGAGCCGGGTGACCGGAGGCGAGGCCTCGCCCAGCATCTCCCGGGTGCTGGAGCGGGCCGCCACCGCCCGCACCGCCGAAGTCGTCGCCGCGCTGGAGATCGTCCGGACCGGGTGGGGAGCCTGAGATGGCCGAGATCATCCGCATGCCCGAGGTGCTCGCCGGGGCCACCGAGGCGACGCTGCAGGCCTGGCAGGTGGCAGCGGGCGAGGCGGTGAGCGTGGGTCAGCCGCTCGCCGAGATCGAGACCGACAAAGCGTTGGTCGAACTCAACGCCGAGGCCGACGGCGTCGTGGGTCGGCTGCTCGTCGCCGACGGTGACAGCGTCGCGGTCGGGGTGCCCATCCTCGCTCTGCTCGCCGAGGGGGAGGGTGAGGTGGAGCTCTGGGCCGCCCTCAATGCCGCCGGGCCCGGCGCTGACGCCGACGACGTCGGCCCCCAGGGAGAGGCTGCCTCCGAGACCGACACACCCGGGCCGGACGAGGCCCGGCCGGCTCCGGAGCCAGAACCCGCCGTGGCGCGCACCAGCGGGCAGGGTCGGCTGTTCGCCAGCCCGTTGGTGCGGCGGTTGGCAGCAGCGGCCGGGGTCGCCTTGGGCGATGTGCCCGGAACCGGGCCACGCGGTCGGATCGTCAAACGGGACCTGCAGCGGTACCTGGCCCGCCGCGGCGAGAGCTCCGGAGCCCTGCCGGTCACCGAAGCCCCGGCGCCATCGCCGACGACGTTCGAGGACGTCCCCGTCGATCGGATGCGGCGTGCGATCGCCCGACGGCTGACCGAGAGCAAGCGAACGGTTCCGCACTTCCAGGTGGGCGCCGAGTGTCGGGTGGAGGCCCTGCTGGCTCTCCGGGCCGAGGTCAACCAGGCCGCACCGCGGAAGATCTCGGTGAACGACTTCGTCGTCAAGGCCGTCGCCGGGGCGCTGGTCGAGGTGCCGCAGGCCAATGCCATCTGGCTCGGGGAAGCCATCCGACGTTTCCACAGCGTCGATGTTGCCGTCGCGGTTGCCGTCGACGGCGGACTGATGACGCCGGTGCTGCGCGGCGTGGAGTCGATGACGCTCACCCAGGTCAGCGCGCAGACCGCCGACTTGGTGACCCGGGCCCGGGAGCAGCGTCTGCTCCAGCACGAGCTCGAGGGTGGCAGCTTCTCGGTCTCGAACCTCGGCATGTACGGCACGACCGAGTTCAGCGCCATCATCAACCTGCCGCAGTCCGGCATTCTCGCTGTCGGCGCCGCTCGGACCGTTCCGGTGGTGGACGCCGCTGGCGGCTTGGCTGTCGGCTCCACCATGAAGGTCACCCTGTCGGCCGACCACCGGGTCCTGGACGGCGCTGTCGCGGCCCAGTGGCTGGCGGCCTTCGTCCGACGGATCGAGAATCCGCTGTCCATCCTGATCTGATCCACCTCCACGAAGAGGACTGACATCATGACCATGCTGAAGAGTTCCAACCCGGCGACGGGGGAGACGTTGGCGACTTTCGCCGAGGACACGCCGGCCATTGTCGAGAACCGGGTGGCGGCCGCCGCGGCTGCGGTTGCGCTGCTGCGTGAGGCCGGTGGGGAGCAGCGGGCGCGGTGGATGCGCGCCGCCGCCGACCTTCTTGACCAGGACCACGCATCTCTGGCCGATCTGATCACCACCGAGATGGGCAAGCCGATCGGACAGGCTCGGGCAGAGGTGGCGAAGTCGGCGTTCGCGCTGCGATTCTATGCCGAGCACGCCCGGGACTTCCTGACCGGCAGATCGCTCGACGATCCGGGGGCGGTGGGGGCTTCGTCGGCCGGGACGCGCTACGACCCGCTCGGGGTGATCCTGGCGGTGATGCCGTGGAATTACCCGGTCTGGCAGGTGGTGCGGTTCGCGGCCCCCGCGCTGATGGCCGGCAACGCAGGTCTGCTGAAGCATGCGTCCAACGTGCCGCGGGTCGCAGTCTACCTCGGCGATCTGTTCACGCGGGCGGGCTTTCCCGGCGGCGCCTTCTCGACCCTGCTGATCGGCTCATCGCGGGTGGCCGAGGTCATCCGCGACCCGCGGATCGCCGCCGTCACGCTGACCGGCTCCGAGGGCGCCGGTCGTTCGATCGCCGCCACGGCCGGGGACGTGTTGAAGAAGTCGGTTCTCGAACTCGGCGGATCCGATCCGTTCATCGTGATGCCCTCCGCCGACCTGGAGGCAGCCGTCGAGGTGGCAGTGCGGGCGCGGACGGCCAACAACGGTCAGGCCTGCATCAACGCCAAGCGCTTCATCGTCCACACCGACGTCTATGACGCCTTCGTCGAGAGCTTTACCCAGAAGATGGCTGCCCTGGTGGTCGGTGATCCCGCCGATGAGGGCACCGACATCGGCCCGTTGTCGACCGCGTCCGGCCGGCGGGATCTCGCCGAACTCGTCGAGGACGCCCGGGAGAAGGGTGCCTCAGTGCTCACCGGCGGCGATAACACGGCCGAGGCGGTCGGATGGTTCTACGCCCCTACGGTGATCGCCGATCTGACCCCGGAGATGCGGTTGTGGCGGGAGGAGGCCTTCGGGCCGGTCGCCACGGTCTTCCGCGCCGCCTCGCTCGACGAGGCGCTCGCCCTGGCCAACGACAGCGACTTCGGTCTCGGCTCGGCCTTCTGGTCCACTGACGCCGCCGAGATCGAACGCGCCGAGCGAACCCTCGAGGCCGGGGCCGTGTTCGTCAACGGGATGACGATCTCCTATCCCGAGCTGCCCTTCGGGGGCATCAAGCGTTCCGGCTACGGCCGAGAACTCTCCGCCGAGGGGATCCGGGAGTTCTGCAACGTGAAGACGGTCTGGGTGGCCTGAATCGATCAGGCGACCCGCCGGTTGGATAGCCAATTCAAGGAGATGATCGTCGAGTGGGATGCGTCCGGTAGATACGTGATGTGTCGAACGACAGACTATACCCAGGAGATGCGTGACCAGGATAAGTTTTTCTCTGGAGGTGAGGTGCCGTTGCATCCCGTCGGGGTACATAGACGGTGAACGATGGTTTTTTGGATCGCAACGCGATCTATGACGCTGGCGGGGCGAGAATCTCCCAGTTGCAGCCGAGCCCCGACCGCATGTATCTCCTGCTTCCCGAACACCTGGCGTCAGAGCAAGAAGCATGGG
>JBKEBV010000232.1:0-3437 GCA_047973315.1 Propioniciclava sp. | reverse complement strand
ACGCACGCCCGGGCAGTGTCGTTCTCCACCTGCGAGCCGTGGGTGATCCAGTTGCCGTAGACGAGTTCGGTGATCTTGAGTCCTGAATTGCCCAGGTAGCGGTACTGCATGTCTCTCCTCGCTCGGGGTCCTCACCAGTCTGTCAGGATCCTCGACATCCGGATGGTCACCGTCGACAGTGCCGAGGGTTTCGTCTCCGCGATCTTCGACTACTGCGACGGCCTCGCGGAGCTCCCGATGATCGGCCTCGCCAGGGACGATCTGCGGACGGGCCTGCGAACGATCAGCTTCCGCCGCCGCGCGATCATCGCGTTCGCCGTCCACGAGGAGACGGCGGACAGGACTACGAAACCGTCATAGCAGCCGAGGAAGGCTGAGCGTCCCAGCACCCCTACCCACCGATCCCAGACCCGATCATCGCGACGCGCAGACGAGACACCCTCCTACGCGAACACGAAGTAGAACGACAGGTGCAGAGCGAGGATCACGTGCAGCGACTTGAGCCACACCCGGAGGGACGCCAGGGCGAAGCCGAGCCCGAGGATCGCCAGGCTGGGGAGCCGGTTGTTCGGTGCGAAGCGGTCAGGGATGAACAGCGCGTGTCCGAGCCAGAAGATGACCGCGCTGGCGACGATCACCCCCCAAAGCTGGTAGGCGCTCTCCGAGGTACCTCTGCAAGAGCCCGAAGGCGAGGTAGTCCTGCCAGAACACCGAGACGGTCATCCAGACCATGTAGAGGAACACAGGCAGGATCAGCTCGTAGTGGACGGCAGCGCGACCGGCAGGGCGCAGAGCCAGATCGACCAGAACCGGGCGAACAGGACGCGGTTGTACCTCCGGTGCGTCAGCACGAGTGCGACGGCGAGCACCGTCTCGATCAGGACGGAGGTTGCCAGATCGTCGGTGAACAGATGCCCGACACCGTTGCTCAGCAGTCCCGGCGTCAGGTACCACAGACCGAACCAGACGACCACGGCGACGATGACCACCCACCAGGGGCGCGGATCACGGGAACAATGGTCGCCGAGGGCCTGCCTCATTGATCCACTGTCTCACAGGGCCATCGACGCCAGCCAGGCGCGAGGGTCTCGAGCTCGACCACCTCGCCCCGCTGGAACAATGGCGGCGTGTCCAAGCACTCCGATCCTTCGCCACCGGTCCCCGCCCCTGCTCTGCGCCTGCGTGGGCGCACGTTCGATGCCGGGCGTCCGGCGGTGATGGCGATCATCAACCGCACCCCCGATTCGTTCTACGCGACCGCCGGTCCGGGCGAACTGGACGCCGCCATGGCTGCGCTCCACCAGGCCGTCGCCGACGGGGCCGACCTGGTCGACGTCGGTGGGGTCCGCGCGGGCCAGGTCGGGGCCTGGGTTGACGCCAACGAGGAGATCGCGCGGGTCGTCCCGTTTCTGCAGGCGGCGCGCACCGCCTACCCTGACCTGATCCTCAGCCTCGACACCTGGCGCTCGGAGGTGGTTGAAGCCGTCGCCGGCCTGGGGATCGACCTGATCAACGACACCTGGGCCGGCCATGATCCGGCGCTGGTCGATTCCGCAGCTGCGATGGGGGCCGGGGTGGTCGTCTCGCACACCGGCGGGGTGTCGCCGCGGACAGACCCCGTCGAGGTGAGCTACGGCCCCGACGACGATGATGTGGTCACCGCGGTGCTGACGGACCTGCGTCAGGGCGCGGCGCGGGCCGTCGCGGCGGGCATCGCCACCGAGTCCGTGCTGGTCGACCCCACCCTCGACTTCGGCAAGACCACCCGGCACTCGCTCCGTCTGCTGCGCGCGACCGGACAGGTGGCCGGTCTCGGGTTCCCCGTCCTCCAGGCGATCTCCCGCAAGGATGTCATCGGCGAGACGCTTGACCTACCCGCGGACGAACGGTTGGAGGGGTCCCTGGCAGCCACCGCCGTCGCCAGCTGACTGGGCGCGAGCGTGTTCCGGACCCATGACGTGCGCGCCACCCGACGGGTCCTGGACATGGTCGCCTCGATCCGCGGCGACCGACCTCCTGCCCGCGCCGTACGCGGCGAGCCCCGGTGAGCCGAGCAACCACCGTCGGCAGGCTGAGCGCTGTTGACCGCGGCGGCCGGTTGGCCGCCGAGGTCAGAGGGCGCTGATCATTCCGGCCGCGGCGTCGGCCTCCGCCTTCGGCGTGGTGGACGGGACGGCCGGGGTCGGTTCGGGAGTCGGCTCCGAGCTCACAGGCGTCGTGGGCTCCGGGCTCGGGTCGATGTCCTCGGCATCCTCGGCGGGAACCTCCTGGTCGGGCTCGGGCACCTCGGTGCTCTCTTCGTCGGCCGGTGGGGGTGCGGAGTTCGTGGTGTCCGGGTCTGAGCTGTCGCGGTCGGGGATCGAGGCCACCGTGGTGCCGGTGCCCCCGCTGAGGCTGCGTCCGGTTCCCGTCTCCAGGGCGGTGATCGCGATGAGCGAGAGGACGAAGGCGATCGCGGAGGCGGCGATCACGCTGGCCACCACCGCACGCGGACGGATCCTGCTCGGGGAGCGGGACGCGTCCGTCGGAGCCGGGCGATCCTCGGCTGATGGACGCCCGACCGCCGACGAGCGAGCGGCGTCGGGGCGGGTTCGGCCGGCCAAGGAGGCGACCGACGAGGTGGCACGCCGCAGCCAGAACGAGTACAGGGCGGTCGCCACCGCGCCGATCATCGAACCGATCGCTGCGCCGATAATCGTGCCCGCCGTGCCGAGGGTCGAGCCGAGGAAGGCAGAGGTCAGGGAAGCGAGTGCGCCGGCGACCACGGCGGTGGGCGACAGTTCGAAACGCGGTCGCTCGGGCGCCTCGGGAACGGTCGGCTCGGCGGTTGGGGCCTCGATCGTCGGTGTGGAGCTCATCCCCCGATTTTAGTTCGCTCGACCATTTGACCCCGCATCAGATCGCGCCACCTGGGTCCTCACCTCCGCGGTCCGCGTACCACTGCAGAGGGACCCACCCCTCCCCGAAAGACGTAGCCGGAGACTGATGAGCGACAGCGGAGCAACGCCAGCGCCGAGTCGCGGTTCGACCATCCCCGGGACGCTCGGCGTCGGGCCGCCACGTGCCCCCCGACCTCCGCTGAGGATGCTGACGCTCAGTCGGCGGCCCTACGGGCGCTGCGGTAGCCAGCGATCCAAGGATCGGCTGGCCCGGCGCGGTCGCTCCCACGCCCCAGCACCGACAGATGGTTCGGATGCGGCCGATAGCATGGCGGCGTGACCACCGCACCGAACCATGCGATAGCGCCGCCCTCCCTGGGTAGCCGCGTCGGACAGTGGCTGCTCGCGTTGGTGGCCCATGCCCTGGTGGGCCTGTCCTGGTGCGTGACCGCATTCGCCGTCATGGGGTCGCTGGACGTCGTCCGCAAGATGGCCATGAACAGCGAGTTCGCGCTCGACACCGGGCGGCTGCCTCAGCCATGGGTGATCCCCATCGGC
>JBKEBV010000215.1:0-24921 GCA_047973315.1 Propioniciclava sp. | reverse complement strand
GCCCACCGAGTTCGCCGGGGAGGCAGCCAAGGGCACTTCGGGTGTGGTGGACACCGTGGCGAACGGCTCCAACACCATCGGGTATGCCGATGCTTCCCAGGCCGGTGAACTCGGCGTGGCTCAGATCCAGGTCGGAGACGCGTTCTACGGACCCACCGCCGAAGCGGCCGCGGCGCTCGTGGACGCCTCCCCGAAGGTCGAGGGGCGCGGCGACCATGACTGGGCGCTCGAGCTCGATCGTCAGGCCGAGGGCGCCTATCCCGTCGCGCTGGTGTCCTACGTCCTAGTGTGCGAGACCTATCAGGACCCCGCCACCGCGGAGCTCGTCAAGGCCTATGTCAGCTACATCGCCTCCCCCGAGGGCCAGCAGCAGTCCGCAGCCGCTGCCGGTAGTGCTCCGCTGTCGAGCACGATGAGCACGAACGTCCAGGCGGCGTTGGACTCGGTCTCCTGACCGAGCGGCACTCCGTGGTGCCCTCCCCGGTGTGGCCGGGGAGGGCACCACGGCCGACCATGACTGTCCCCGGAAGGATCACCCTGTGAGCCAGAGATTCCAGCACCAGCCGGACGCCTCCGCCGGCCTGGTCCCGACCCGCCCCCGCATCGGCGATCGGGTGTTCGGGGGCCTGTCCACCGGCTCGGGGATCCTCATCCTCGTTGTCCTGGCTGCCGTGGCCCTGTTCCTGCTGGCCCAGGCCGTGCCGGCGCTGACCAGTTCGCCGGACGACCTGACCGAGAGTGGGTACGGTCCTTTCTGGAGCTGGGTGCTGCCGTTCGCCTTCGGCACGGTATGGGCCGCCTTCCTGGCCCTGCTCATCGCCGTCCCAGTGTCGCTGGGAATCGCGCTGTTCATCTCCCACTACGCCCCGCGCCGGCTCGCGCGCGGGTTGGGCTACCTGATCGACCTTCTCGCCGCCGTCCCCAGCGTCGTCTACGGCTTGTGGGGCATCTACGTGCTGGCACCGACGCTGCAACCGGCGCATGCGTGGCTCAACACGAACCTCGGATGGTTCACCCCCTTCTCCGGCCAGGTGTCGGGGACCGGCCGGACGATGTTCACCGTCTCCATCGTGCTGGCGGTGATGATTCTCCCGATCATCACCTCGCTGTGCCGCGAGGTCTTCCTCCAGACCCCGAAGCTGCACGAGGAAGCTGCCCTGGCCCTCGGCGCGACCCGCTGGGAGATGATCCGCATGGCCGTGTTCCCCTTCGCCCGTGCCGGGATCGTCTCCGCCATCATGCTCGGGCTCGGCCGCGCCCTGGGGGAGACGATGGCCGTGGCCATGGTCCTGTCCGGAGCCGGGGTGATCACCTTCGAGATCCTGACCCAGCAGAACCCGAACACCATCGCGGCCAACATCGCCCTCAACTTCCCCGAGGCCTACGGGCTGAAGACCAGCCAGCTCATCGCCTCCGGTCTCGTCCTTTTCCTCATCACCCTTGCCGTCAACATGCTCGCGCGCTGGATCGTCGCCCGCCGCGCCGACTTCTCGGGAGCCAACTGATGTCAGCCCGCACGGCCCTGCGGCCCGATCAGACTATGAATCCCCTCACCGCCGGCCAGTTGCCCCGATGGGCACCGTGGGCGATCGGCGCTGGTTCGGTGCTGGTGTCAGTCCTGGTCAGCTGGCCTCTCGTCGGCGGGTTCAGCCTCGGCGCGGTGGTCGCGCTCAGCCTGGCGGTGTACCTGGTGGGGATCGTGACGGCGTCATCCTCGGTCGAGGGATCCCGTCGTGCCGTCGACCGCCTCGCTGGCTCGGTCGTGGTGGGGATGTTCCTGCTCGCGCTCCTTCCGTTGGTCTCGGTGACGTTCACCACCTTGGCCCGCGGGCTCCAGCGGTTCGATCTGCAGTTCTTCACCTGGTCGATGCGCAATGTGGTCGGGGACGGTGGAGGCGCCGTGCACGCCATCTACGGCACGCTCTGGGTCACTGGTGCCGCGAGCCTCATCTCGGTGCCGATCGGTCTGCTGACCGCGGTATACTTGGCCGAGTACGGGCGTGGCGCCCTGGCCCGTGGCATCACCTTCTTCGTCGACGTGATGACCGGCATCCCGTCGATCGTGGCCGGCCTGTTCGCCTACGCACTGGTTTCCCTGATCGCCGGGCCCGGGACCGTCATCGGCTTTTCCGGTGCGATCGCCCTGTCGGTCCTGATGATCCCGGTGGTCGTCCGCTCCACCGAGGAACTCCTGCGGATCGTCCCCAACGAACTTCGGGAGGCTTCCTACGCTCTGGGCGTGCCCAAGTGGAAGACGATCATGCGCATCGTGATCCCCACTGCGATCTCCGGCATCGTCTCCGGGGTCATCCTGGCCATCGCCCGGATCATCGGCGAGACCGCCCCGCTGATGGTGGCGGCCGGCTTCACCCAGAGTGTCAACAGCAACCTGTTCAGCGGGCAGATGATGACCCTGCCCGTGTTCGTCTACGACTCCTACGCCCACCCGGGTATCCCCCGCGAGCCCTACGAGGCGCGTGCCTGGGCGGGCGCTCTAACCCTCATCGTCATCGTCATGCTGCTCAACCTGATCGGCCGCGTCATCGCCAAGCGGTTCGCGCCGAAGACCGGCCGCTAAGGAGATCCCGCACCCATGTCCAAGCGCATCGAAGCCAAGAACCTCGACATCTTCTACGGCACCTTCAAAGCCGTCGAGGATGTGTCGATGGTGATCGAACCCCGCGCCGTCACGGCCTTCATCGGGCCGTCAGGCTGCGGCAAGTCAACCTTCCTGCGGTCGATCAACCGCATGCACGAGGTGATCCCCGAGGCCCACGTCTCCGGGGAACTCCTCCTGGACGGGCACGACCTGTACGGTCCAGGCGTCGACCCGGTGAACGTCCGCCGCCAGATCGGCATGGTGTTCCAGCGGCCCAACCCGTTCCCGACGATGTCGATCAAGGAGAACGTCCTCGCTGGTCTCCGTCTCAACACCCGGCGGCTCCCGCCATCGGAGGCGAACGACGTGTGTGAGCAGGCCCTCCGGGGTGCGAACCTGTGGGAAGAGGTCAAGAACCGGCTCAACCTGCCGGGTTCGGGCCTCTCCGGTGGCCAGCAGCAGCGACTGTGCATCGCGCGGGCGATCGCGATGAAGCCGGAGGTTCTGCTGATGGATGAGCCCTGTTCGGCGCTCGACCCGATCTCGACGCTCGCCATTGAGGACCTCATCGGCGAACTCAAATCGAACTACACCATCGTCATCGTGACCCACAACATGCAGCAGGCGGCCCGGGTCTCCGACACCACCGCATTCTTCAACATCGCCGGAACCGGCGCGCCGGGCAGGCTCATCGAGATGGACGCGACCGAGAAAATCTTCGCCACCCCGGACAAGCAGGAGACCGAGAACTACATCACCGGACGGTTCGGCTGAGGCTCGCCCCTATTTGCATTAGAAAATGGTTCTCATTACAGTACACGACTGTGCCTCGAAGCCTTCACCCTGACTACCGTCCGGTCGTCTTCCGCGACAAGTCTGCAGGACTGACCTTCCTGACCCGCTCCACTGCCGCGACCACCGCCACCATCGACCTCGACGGTGAGACCTATCCGCTGGTGGACGTGGAGATCTCCGCCGCGAGCCATCCCTTCTGGACCGGCCGTGACCGGGTGATCGACTCCGAGGGTCGCGTCGAGCAGTTCCGTCGGCGCTACCAGTCCTCACCCACCTCGCCGCCACCCCGGAAGAAGCGTCGATGAGCCGACCAGACGACGTCGGCGCGCTCCGGCGTCCTCCGGCCCCGGGGCGGTGAGCATGAGTCCGAACCGCACCCCGGTCATTCTGATCAGCGGGGTGGCTGAGGCGCCGATGGCAGCCGCGGCCATCAGCCTGCAGTGGGACCTCCCCGACGCGGCCGCGGTGCGCCATGAGATCGATCCGGACCGGGAACTTCTCGTCCGCACCGTGAGCGACTCCACCGGCCTGCTGGAGCGGACCGAGGTCGATATCGAACACGCCTGCGCCACCTGCGCGATCCGGGAGGACATTGTCCCCACTCTGGAGCGGCTCGCCGAGACCGGCCGGTGGTCGACGCTCATCGCGACGCTGCCCGTGGGCGCCGAAACCTCCCAGGTGTGCCGGGTGTTGGGCTACCACCCGCAGACCGCGCCGCAGGTGCGGATCTCCGCGGCGGTGGTGGCCCTGGATGCCACCACCCTGACCGATGACCTGCTGGGTGAGGACCTCCTCATCGAGCGGGGCCTCCCGGTGCGCAGCGACGACGAACGCGGCGTCGCCGAGACCGCCGCCGCCATGGTCGAATACGCCGACCTCGTGCTGACCACCGGCCCACTCGATGTGGCCGGACGCGACCTCATCACCGCGTTGCAGCGTCCCGGGGCGCGCGTGGCCGACACCAGCACGCCGGACAGCCGCGCCCTGGCCGCGGGGATCCACCACCACGACACCACCGAGGAGTGGGTGCAGGTAGTGCGACGGATGCCGCTGACCCCTGACCCTGACTCGTCGGCCTGGACGCTCGATTTCAGCTCTGACCGCCCGTTCCATCCCGAGCGACTCCAACAGGCGGTCGAGGCCCTCGGCCGTGGCACCCACCGGTCCCGCGGATGCTTCTGGTTGCCGAGCCGACCCGGCCAGGTCTGCCAGTGGGATGGAGCCGGCGGGATGCTCAGCATCGGGCCGTGCGACCACTGGAACGGCACCGACCAACTGACCCGCATCGTCGTGGTCGGCCGCGGCGAGGCGCGCTCCGGCCTGGCTGCGACGTTCGAGAGTTGCCTGTTGACCGACGCGGAGCTCTCCGCGCGCGGACGCTACTGGGAGGTGGCCAGCGACGGCTACGAACCGTGGCTCGGCCCCGTCCATTCTCTTCCTGTGGAGGCACCCTGATGGCAGTTCCCAAGCGACGTACGTCCCGGAGCCGGACCCGGCACCGCCGCTCCCAGTGGAAGACCGAACCCGTCCACCTCGTCACTGTGCGAGTGGGGGGCGAGACCTATCGGGTCCCACCCCAGATGGTGCGTGCGGTCCAGCGCGGACTCATCACGCCCGATTCCTGAACTGATGACAGAAAAGAGAACGATGAACACCACCCAACTCGCCAGTGCACTGGCCAACTCCACGGGTCTGCCCGTCGCGACCGCCAACGAGGTTGTCCGGGCAACCTTCGGTCTCATCGCCGACGAGCTCGTCTCCGGTGAGGACGTCCAGGTCTCCGGTTTCGGGACCTTCCGCACCTCCGTGCGTGGCGCCCGCACGGGTCGCAACCCCCAGACGGGGGAGCCCATCACCATCGACGAGATGCGCGTTCCGGCCTTCAAGGCCTCCTCCACGTTGAAGGCGCGCGTCCGCGGCTGACGCATCGCGGCGGGCGGCAGGTCTCCACCGCCCGCCCAGTAGAGTTGCACCATGGCGAGCACAGCAGGGTGGTACCCCGATCCCGGCGGGGAAGCGGGCAGGTTCCGCTGGTGGGACGGTCAAGCCTGGACCACCTCCCTGACCGACAATCCCTACGGCCCGCCGCCTGCTGCCGGGCAGTTCCCCGTCCAGGGTTCGCAGCCGACCTCGCCCTACGGGAGCGCTCAGGGCCCCACCGGCGGCGAGAGCTACGCAACGGGCCCCACCGCTTACACGTCCCAGCCCCCACGGCGGGGCCGCACCATCGCGACCCTCGCGGTGGCGGGGCTCGTCCTCATCGGGCTCGTGTTCGGAGGCGTCTGGGTGATCAACCGCATCACCGGCGGGCTCGGCGGACAGGGCGATATTCCGTCGAATCCGACCAGCGACGTCTGCCCCAAGCAGACCTTCGACAACGAGTCGGCCGAACCGTTGCCCCAGGCGCCGGCGGGACGGGTTCAGGGCGGTCAGCTCTCCTATCCCGAACTCGGCTCACCGTGGGGACCGCCGATGCTCGAGACCCGGGTGCCGTTCGGGCGCGGTGTTTTCGGTCAGGACGTCATGCTTCACGAGAACTACGACGGAGCAGGGGCCAGTTGGGTCGCCTCGATCGATGTCGGCGAACTGGTCGCCGGCGACGGCTTCTTCAGCCCGCAGCAGGGATCCGAGATCGTGACACGATGCCTCGTCGGCGTCTTCTACGGCGGTGCGGAGATCTCGCGCACCGACGTCGTGAACGAGGCCACCACCATCGACGGCTACGACGCCTGGGTCACCGAGATGCACCTCGGGTTCAGCATCCCCGATCTTGACGAGACCGGGGAAACCGCCATCGTCATCATCGTGGCGACCAGCATGGAGTCATCCTCCATCTTCTTCGCGTCAATTCCCGACAGCCGCCCCGACCTTCTGGAGACCGCTCGCGGCCTCCAGAAGCAGCTGAAGGTTGAGGAGTAGGCTCGTCAGCCCGCCACACAGGTGGTGAGACCCCGGTCGCGTTTCATCTGCACCACGCGTAGCGCGCTGGCCGCGATCTGATCGGCGATCGCCGGCTTCTCGTCGACGGCCGCCACAAGTTCGGCCACCATGTCCTCAGCGATGCCCGGGTCGGCACTGATGGCCAGGTCCCCGCCCGCAGAGATGAACCGCACCGCACGTTCTCCCCCGGGCACATCGCTGACCGATGCGGCGGCGCCGAGATCGTCGGAGATGATGACCCCGTCGTAGGCGAGGGTGTCCCGGAGCAGCCTGATGACACGCGGGGAGAACGCCGCCCGTCGGGACGGGTCGAGGAGCTCATAGGTCGCTGTGGAGACCATCACGGTGTCGGTGCCGGAGGCGATGGCCGCCCGGAACGGTTCCAGGGCGGGCGACTCCGCGTCGGTGACGGCCTCGCTGACGCCGCCGGTGACGTCGGTGTTGCCCACCACGTCCCCCAGATTGGGGAAATGCTTCGCCGAGGTGCCCACGCCAGCGGCGTGCATACCCTCGATGAAGGCGGTCACCTGGACGGCGACCTGGTCGGGATCCGACCCGTACCCGCGCTCGAGTACTCCGATGGGCTGGTTCGTCCGCACCCGGTCAGCCGGAACGGTGTCGGCCACCGGTGCGAGATTGAGCCAGATCCCGGCCTCTGCGAGCTGGTCGCCCCACCGGGTCGCTGCTGCGGTGAGCTCGGCGGGACTCAGCTCGGCCTGGTCGACCGCTGGGGGAATGGTGTCAAAACCCGGGCCGCTGATCCGCTGGACCTTTCCGCCCTCCTGGTCGACGGCGACGATGATCCCCGCCGGGCCGGCGCCCCCGGTGATCGTCGCGACCCGCTCAGCGAGCACACTCGTCCCCTCATTCTGCCGGCCCAGGAGCAGCACCGAACCGAACGGGGTCCGGTCGAGCGCAGCCCGCTCGCCGGCGTCGAGGTCGTCGTTGATGCCCAGCATCACCAGCTGCGCGGCCTGCTCTCGGATGGTCATGGACTCCACCAGCGTAAGGCAGGCATCAGGCGGGGCCTGCTCCGGCGTCGCTGGGCCTGCCGGCGAGGTTCGCGTCGGCGTGGTGGCCGGCGGTGTGGTGGCCGGCGGTGTGGTGGCGCAGCCGAAGGTCACCAGGACCGCGGCCGCGGCAATACCGGCTCGCACGCCCCTCATGACTGCCCCGGGAGGTCAAGCGCCAGCAAGGCGTTCTCCACCACCTCGGTGAGGGCTGGATGGATCCAGTAGGGAACCCGGGCCAGCGTGGCGGCGTCGACATCGGTGGCCATCGCCTGGACCACCGGCTGGATCAGGGACGCGGCCTGAGGACCCACGATGTGTGCGCCGAGAATCATGCCAGTGCGACGGTCGGCGATCACCTTGGCCAGGCTGGTGGTGTCCTCCCGCGCCCAGCCGGCTGCCGTGTCGCTGTACGGCTTCATCCCCACCGCAATGTCATGGCCAGCCGCGCGGGCCTCGTCCTCGGTGAGGCCGACCGAAGCGACCTCGGGGTGTCCGAAGACGGCGTACGGGACGGCGCGATGGTCGGTGGTGCGCAGATCATCGGGGTGGAGCAGGTTGTGAGCCACGGTTCGGGCCTCCCGGTTCGCCACATGCTTGAGCATCCACGGCGAACAGATATCACCCAGCGCCCACACCCCCGCTGCACTGGTTCGCTGGTGCGCGTCCACCTCGATGAAGCCGGCCTCATTGACGGCGACACCTGCGCGGGCGACGTCCAGCCGGTCACTGTTGGGAATCCTGCCGACGGCGACCAGCAGGCAGGCGGCCCCGAGCTCGAGCTCCTGCCCGCCGGCGGTGGTTCCCCGGACCACCACCCCCTCGGCATCGGAGGTGACACCGGTGGCAGTGAAGCTCTCCACCAGGCTGACAGCGCTGCTGATCCCTGTGGTGAAACGGGCCGAGATGTCGCGGTCGGCGTGCCGCAGCATCCGGTCGCCACGCAGGCACACCGTCACCCGGGTCCCGAACGAGGAGAAGACGTGGCCGAACTCGGCGGCGACGAAACCGGAGCCGAGAATGATCATCGAGGCCGGCTGCCGGTCAAGGCGCATGATGGTGTCTGAGGTGTGGGCCACACCGTCGGCGAAGGCCTCGGCGAGCCCGGGGACCGGGGGGAGGACCGCTCGGGAGCCGGCTGCGATGACCACGGCATCGGCGGTGAGGGTTTCTTCTCCCACCGCGAGCGTCCGCGGTCCGGTGAACCGGGCCCGCGTCCGGTAGAGCGCCACCTGCTCAGACTCAGCCCGCCACGCCTCGCCCGCCGCGGCGATCGGGTCGATCCGGCCGAAGACCCGGTCCCGGACCGCCGCCCAGTCGCCGACCACCTGGTCGGCGGTGATGTTCACCCGGGCCGCCTCGGCCACCGATCGGATGACGCTCGCCGGGCGGACGAACATCTTCGTCGGAATGCAGCCGTGGTTCAGGCAGGTTCCCCCGAACAGGACCCCGTCGTCGATCAGGGCGACGCTTCGGTCGGCGAAGCGGTCGTCGATGATGGAATTGCCCGAGCCGGAGCCGATCACACAGAGGTCAACGTGGCGCACCCGCCCAGTCTGTCATGCCCGGCGGCGAGGCCGGGACCGCCTCAGATACCGGCGTAGGAGTGCAGTCCGGTAACCAGCAGGTTGATGCCGACGAAGTTGAACCAGAAGGTCGCCACGCCCACGATCGCCAGCCAGGCGGCGCCGCGTCCCTTCCAGCCCGCCGTCGCTCGCGCGTGCAGGTAGGCGGCGTAAACCACCCAGGTCACCAACGACCAGGTCTCCTTGGGATCCCACCCCCAGAACCGCCCCCAGGCGTAGTCGGCCCAGATCGCTCCAGCCGCCACCGTGAAGGTCCACAGCGGGAAGGCGAACGCGTGGGCGCGGTAGGCGAAGGTGTCCAGACTCGCGGCTGAGGGAACCAGCGCGAACCGGGCGGGACGGCGTTCGGCCCACCGGCTGGTGCGGATCAGGTACAGCACCGAGGCGATCGCGCCCAAGTTGAACGCAGCCGCCGAGATCGCCGCAGCGACGATATGGATCACGAACCACACCGAGTGCAGGGCAGGCACCAGCGGCGCGACGGCGACATAGAAGACCGTGACGGCGAGACCCTGACCGATGGTCAGCAGCAGCGTGACCGGAAGCCCGAGCCACCGCATGCCCCGGCGGCTGGCGAGGTAGAGATGAGCGATTCCGATGAAAAGAAGAGACGTGGTGACGAACTCGTACATGTTGCCCCAGGGGAACCGGTCAGCCGCGACTCCGCGCAGCACCACCCCGAGCGCCTGACAGGCGACCGCGAGCACCGTCCAGGCGATCCCGATCCTGCCGGCGAGATCGGACCGTACCGCCGACCGGGAAGGAACCTGCTCCCCGGATGTCGTGGGGGCCGGACCGGTGGCCCCTGGCGACACCAGAGCCTTCGTCGACGCGACGGTGCGCACCGAGGCCCACTCGACCGCGTGCGCCGTCATCGCCACCAGGTACAGCACCGCAGCCGTCACCATTGCGACATTGGACATCTGCTCGATCACGTGTTGTCCTCTCCGTCATCTGGCCGGGCCAGGCTGCACGCCGCGGCAATCTGGTCGACCTCCTCCGCCAAGCCCTGGGCCGGATCGGCCCGGTCAAGCCCGCCGACCTCGATCCGGGTGCCGGCATCGGTCGCCGTCGCCCGGACCCACATCCGACGCGGCCGGATGTACAGGCTCAGGCACAGCCCGGCCACGGCGAGAATGATCGCGGCCAGCGCCAGCCGAAGACCGGGTTCGGCGCTCACCTGGAGCTTCACCCAGCGTCGGACATCGGTGAAGGCCACCGTACTGCCCTCGGGAAGCTCGATCTGCTCGCCGGGCGCCAGCCGGAAGGCGACCGGGCTGCCATCCTCGGTGACCATCTGGATCAGGCCCGCCTTGTTGAGGGAGTACACCGACTCAGGGACGCCGGTCTCCTCGCGGGGAGCGCCGGTCCACGCGGTGAGGAACACCTCTGGACTGAGCGCGTCGGGGAAGACCGAGTGCGGGCCCTGCTCGTCGACCACCGCCGTGGGCAGGAAGAACCCCTCCAGGCCCACATAGGTCGGCCGGGCATCGGGCGCCTTGACGACGCCGAGACTGGAGAAGTTGCCGTCCTGCGGCAGAAAGACCACCGGGCCGGAGGTCGCCACCCGGCCCTCGGGATCGGTCACGGTGAGCACCGGCGCGTACCCGTGCCCGATGAGGTGCACGCTGGTCGAGCCGTGGTTCCAGGGATGGTTGACCTCCAGCGTCGCGGGAACCGGCGCCTGACCCGCCACCGCGGTGCGGATGTCGGCGGAGAAGACCCGCGCCGCACCCCGTTGGACCGGGCCGGTCTCGAATTGGGCGGTGAACTCGTCCACCCACACGGTGAACGGCACCAGGTCGCCGGAAGTGAAGGCACCTCCGGCCCGGAAGTCGTCATACTGGGTCAGGTTGTTACTGAACGCCTGGCCCTCGACCACGATGACCTCACCCTTGTAGCTGTCCAAGGAGTTCCAAGCCAGGGCCCCCAGCAGGAGCACCAGGCTGAGGTGGAACAACAGGTTGCCGAACTCGCGCAGATAACCGCGTTCAGCGGCAACGCTGCCCTCACCCCGCACCACCCGGAAGCGGGCGCGGCGCAGCTCCTGCGCAGCGGCGTCAAGGGCGGAGTCGAGGCTCAGACCGGAGATGCCCTCCCGGCTCTCGGTGAGCCGTGTCAGGTGGTGCGGAGTCCGCGGCGGCGGCCTGCGCACCGATCGGAGGTAGACCCCGATCCGCGGCACGATGCAGCCGATGAGCGATACGTACAGCAGCAGATAGGTGGCGGCGAACCACGCTGATCCGTAGACGTCGAACAGGCCGAGCCGCTCATACCAGCTGCCCAGGTCGGGATTCTCGGCGATGAAGTCGCTCACCCGGATCGGGTTCACCGGCCGCTGGGGGATGAAGGAGCCCGGGATGGCGGCCAGAGCCAGCAGGAACAGCAGGATCAGGGCGGTCCGCATGGAGGTGAGTTGCGTCCAGAACAGCCGCAGCGGTGCCACTCAGATCACCAGTCCGAAGGTTGAGGCCCACCCGCGGACACCGCCCATGAGCACATCCCAACCGCCGGTGATCAGAAGCAGACCCACCACCACCAGCAGACCACCACCCACACGTTGCAGGATGCCGTGGTGGCGCTGCACCCAGCCCACCAGTGGTGCCATCCGGCTGAACGCGAGCGCCGCGGCGAGGAAGGGAAGGCCGAGGCCGAGCGCGTAGCCGAGCGCGAGCACGGCCCCGCGCAGTGCCGTGCCCTCGTTGAGGGCGAGCGTGAGCACGACGGCGAGCGTGGGGCCGATACAGGGGGTCCAGCCCAGGCCGAAAACGATGCCCAGCAGGGGTGCGGCCGCCAGTCCCATCCTGGGGATCCGGGAACTCCGCAGCGTTCCCTGACCCAGCGGGATCACCCCGGCGAAGATCAGCCCGAGGAGAACGGCGAGGATGCCGATGACGATGCTGATCGGTCGACTCCACGACAGCAGCAGTCCCCCAACCCCCCCGAACAGCGCTCCGGTGCTCACGAAAACAAGGGCGAAACCGGCGATGAACCCGGCGGTGCCCAGCACCAGCCGGGATCGGGGCCGGTCTGCAGCGCTCAGATCGCTCACCGCCAGGCCGGTGGCATAACTCAGGTATCCGGGCAACAGCGGCAGCACACACGGGCTGAAGAAGGACAACAGGCCAGCCGCCACGGCGACCGGCAGGGCGAGCACCATCGACCCGCCGGCGGCCCCGGCGAACCACTCCCCCACGTCGAGGGGGGTCACCGTCCGGCCGCCACGTCGTCGATGACACCGACCAGGGTCGCGCGGGTGGTCTCCCCCAGGATGCGGGCCGCCACTCTGCCGTCGGCATCAATCACCAGGGTCGAGGGGATGGCGCTCGGCGGCAGCTGGGTTCCGAACCTGAGCAACAGGGCGCCGTCGGGGTCGTAGACGTTGGCATAGGGCACCCCGAAGGCCCGCACGAAGGCTTCGGCCTGGGCCGGGTCGGGGTCGCGGGTGTTCAGGCCGACGAAGACGGCAGTGCCGCTGGTCTCCTCGGCGGCCTCGACGAGGGCAGGCGCCTCACTGCGGCACGGGGCGCACCAGCTGCCCCAGACGTTGTAGACGATCACCCCCGAGAGGTCGGCGGAGTCGAACGGTGTCCCGTCCAGCAGTTCGCCGGTGACCTCAGGTGCCGGCTGCCGGTCGGCGGGGGCGATGATGGTGAGCGTGCCGTCGCCGCCCACGAAGCCGCCCGCGCTGGTCGGTGCCGAGCCGCATCCGGTCAGCAGTCCGACCAGGGTGAGGAGTGCAGCCAGCAGGCGAACGCTCACATGCCCGGCCTGACGAACAGCGCGGCGGAATAGACGTCGGCATAGGCCTCGGCGGCGGGTTCGGCATAGCGGACCCCGAGAATCCGACCGTCCTGGACGGTGAAGCTGGTCACCGAGGCGAGCCGGCACTCCCGCAGGGCCGGATTGTGGACCAGGCGACGACCCTCGGCATCGAGCCGGGCGATCCAGATGGGCAGCTGGTGGGCGACGATGACGGCCTGGCCGCCGGGTCCTGAGGTGGCGGCGGCGTCGAGGATCGCCGACCGCATCCGGGAAGCGATCAGGCGGTACGGCTCGCCCCAGCTCGGGCGCAGCGGGTTCCACAGGTGCCGCAGGTTGGACGGCAGCAACAGCCGCTGGTTGTACCTGCCGAAGCTCTGACCCTCGAGGGCGTTGGCGGCCTCGATGACCCGTTCGTCGATGACGATGTCCAACTCGGGGTGGGCGATCGCGATGGGTGCCATCGTCTCCCGGGCTCGCTGGAGGGGCGAGCACCGGAGGTGATTCACCTCGACGTCGGCGAAGTGCGCCCCGAGCAGAGCGGCCATCTTGTGGCCGAGCGGGCTCAGGCCGTACCCGGGCAGCCGCCCGTACAGGACGTGGTCGGGATTCTGCACCTGCCCGTGGCGGCAGACGTGGACGGTGGTGGACTCCATGGTGACAGGATAGGCAGTCAGCGCAGGGCCGCGCGCAACCGGTCCGCGTCGAGGAACCACTGGGCGTGCTGCGCTCCGTCGACAAAGGTCACCGGGACGTGGTCGGTGTAGGCGGCACGGAGTTCGGCGTCCGCATCGACGTCAACCGTGTGCCACGTCACGCCAGCCTCGGCGCAGACCGAGGCGAGGACGGTCTCGGCGTCATCGCACAGGTGGCACCCCTGCCGAACGAGAACCACGACGCGGGCCTCACTCAGCGCGGGGTGCACGGCCTCACTTGCCAGCGCGGCGGCGCTGGATCCGCGTCTTCTTCAGCAGCTTGCGATGCTTCTTCTTCGCCATCCGCTTGCGACGCTTCTTGATGACCGAACCCACGGTGTCTCCTCCGGCCCCGGACGTCCGGGATCCCTCATGATCATGACTGAACTGCTGGCCGCACGGCCAGCCAAGACAAGAATGTTACCGGCGCGACACCGCCGGAGCCAATCGCCGGACGCGATTCCACCGCCCGGATGCCGCGGGCCGCCGGTCAGACCTGGCCCAACTCCGCGGAGCGGTCGCGAGCTGCCCGCAGGGCAGCCCCGAACGCGGCCCGGAGACCGCGTTCCTCGAGCATCCCCAGCGCGGCGGCGGTGGTCCCCGCCGGTGAGGTCACCCGTTCCCGCAGCACCGTCGCCGAGTCATCGGAGTCGACCAGCAGTTTGGCCGAGCCGAACAGGGTCTGCTGGGTGAGGGTGGTGGCCACGTCCCGCGGCAGTCCGAGACCCACCCCGGCGTCGATCATCGCCTCGGCGACGAGGAACAGGTAGGCCGGCCCCGACCCGGAGACGGCCGTGACCGCATCCTGATAGCTCTCCGGGACGACGACGGCAGCACCGACCGCCGACATGATGCCGACTGCCCGCTCCACGTGCACCTGCTGGGCACAGCTCCCGGCCGAAAGTGCGGCCATCCCCGCCGAGACCTGGGCCGGCGTGTTGGGCATCACCCGCACCACCGGGGTATCGGTGGGCAGCGCCTGCTCCAGGGTCGCGATCCTGACTCCGGCGCACAGACTGACGACCAGCGCGCCCGCGCGCAGGCTCGCCGCGATCTCGGGCAGCAGTCCCGAGAGATCCTGGGGTTTGACGACCAGGAGGATCGTCTCCGCGTCGGCCACCGCTTCCACGGTGTCGGCAACCCGGACATGATGGCGCTCCTGGACCTCCTGCCGCCGCCCGGCGTACCGGTCAGCTGCGATCAGATCCTCGGCGCTCCAACCGGCGCGCAGCAGTCCGCCGATCATGGTCTCCCCCATGACCCCGGTACCGATGACCGCCAGCGCACTCATCGACGGGCCGCCACGATCTCGGCCACCTGGACCGCGTTCAGCGCAGCCCCCTTGCGGAGGTTGTCGCCGGCGACGAAGAGCACCAGACCGTGACCGGCCGGCGCCGCCTGATCGGACCGGATCCGGCCGACCTCGATGGTGTCGGCACCGGCGACTGAGCGGGGCGTGGGGACGTCGACGACCGCCACCCCCGGCGCCCGCTGCAGCAGCGCCCGGGCGGCGTCGGGATCCAGGGAGCGTTCGAACTCGGCGTGAACGGCCAAGCTGTGACCACTGAACACCGGGACGCGCACGCAGGTTCCCGAGACCAGCAGGTCGGGCAGGTGGAGGATCTTGCGGGATTCGTTGCGGAGCTTCTGCTCCTCGTCGGTCTCGAAGCTCTGGTCATCGACCAGGCTGCCGGCCAGCGGAACCACGTTGTAGGCGATCGGGGCGACGTAAGGCGCCGGGTCCTGATCGGGCACGGCCGCACCGTCGAGGGCGAGGACGCGAGGATGCTCGATGGCGGCTACCTGGTCGGCGAGCGCCGCGACACCGGCCGCACCGGAACCGGACACGGCCTGGTAGGTGGCGACGACGAGGCGGGAGAGCCCGGCGGCATCGTGCAGGGGCTTGAGTACCGGCATCGCCGCCATCGTCGTGCAGTTGGGATTGGCGATGATCCCCTTCGGCGGGGCCAGGGCGTCGTCGGGGTTCACCTCGCTGACCACCAGCGGGACATCGGCGTCCTTCCGCCAGGCCGAGGAGTTGTCGATGACGACCGCCCCGGCCCGGGCCACCTGCGGGGCGTACTCGCGCGACATGGTCGCGCCGGCGGACATCAAGGCGATGTCGAGACCGGAGAAGTCTGCGGTGGCGGTGTCCTCCACGGTGATCGGCGTTCCCTTCCACGGTAGGGTCGAGCCGGCCGATCGGGCGGAACTGAAGTAGCGGATCTCGTCGACGGGAAAGTTGCGCTCCGCCAGCAGGGTCCGCATCACCTGGCCGACCTGTCCGGTCGCGCCGAATACACCAACACGCATGGGCCCTATCCTAAGCCCGGATCTCGGTGCGGGGACTCTCAGAACCAGTCGGTGTAGGGCGCGACGAGGGCGTATCCGACAAAACTGACGATGTCGAGCAGGGTGTGGGCGATCACCAGCGGCATCACCCGTCCCCAACGGCGGTACATCCAGCCGAAGACAATCCCCATGATCACATTGCCGACGAAGCCCCCGAACCCCTGGTACAGGTGGTAGGAGCCGCGGATCAGAGCGCTGACGAGGATCCCCATCCACGGCTGCCACCGCAGCTGGGTGAAGCGGGTGAGCAGGAAGCCCACCATGATGACTTCCTCAAGGATCCCGTTCATCGTTGCCAAGCCGAGCAGCGCGGGAACCGTCCACCAGTTCTCGGCGAGGTTGGCCGGCGCGACATTGGTGTTGAAACCGAGGTTCCTGGCCGCGAAGTAGAAACCGAGCCCGGGGACACCGATCACCGCGGCGGCAAGAAAACCGCGGCCGAGATCGAGGCCGGGACGCTGCGGGTCGAAGCCGATCCGGCCGCGGTCACCGGAGAGTCGAAGCAGGTAGAGCGCCAACGCGGCCGCGACCAGCGGGAAGCCGATCGCCGCCGTCTGGTACATCAGATCGAGCCAGCTCCGATCCGGTGTGACCGAGTTGTTGATCGTGGTGGTCTGCTGGTTGAGCGGAACCTCGCGCGTCAGCTTCTCCACCAGCGACAGCACCGAGTAGACCGCCGACCTGCCCAGTGAAAGCCCGAGCACGAGCACGATCTCGATGCCGGGTCGCTGCTGGCCGACGGAGGGCGTGACCGACACCTCCTCGGCGCCCGCCGCGCTCATGAACGCGCGGATGCGGACTGGCCGAGGGTGGCCCTGGTCCAGGCCAGCGCCCCGGCGAGGGCCTGCTCCCGCGCGGGGCGCGACTTGAAGCCCCGGGTGATCACCTCCAGCACCACATGCCCGTCGAAGCCTCGTTCGGCGAGGCGTCGCAGGACGGCCTCGGCCTCCTGGTCACCGTCGCCGGGGAAGAGATGAGCATCCTTGATGCCCCCCTCCCCGTCGGTGAGGTGCAGATGCCGCAGCCGGTCGCCCCACGCGTCCACCAGATCGAGGGAGCGGAGGCGGCTCGTCGAGGCGTGCGACAGGTCGAGCGTCAGATGATCGTAGTCCTGATCGGTCGGGTCCCAGCTGGGTGAATAGGCGCGCACCTCGGCGCCCCGCGGTCCCCGCCAGGGGAACATGTTCTCCACCGCGAAGGTGATGCCGGTGGTGCGCTCGAGCCGGCGGATGCCCTCGACGAAGCTGCGGGCGTAGGACCGCTGCCAGCGGAACGGCGGATGGACCACAACGGTGTCCGCCCCCAACCGGCCGGCCGCCACCGCCGAGCGCTCCAGCTTCTCCCACGGATCGTTGCCCCAGGTGCCCTGGGTGACCAGCAGGGTAGGAGCGTGGATGGACAGCACCTCGACCCCATGGAACTCCCGCAGCCGGACCAGCGAATCGACGTCTCGGGACACCGGGTCCATGCCGACCATCACTTCGACACCGTCGTAGCCGAGGCGATCGGCGAGCTCGAAGCAGCGGACGGTCGATTCCGGATAGACCGACGCCGTCGAGAGCCCCACCTTGATCACAGGTGCTCCGTCGGCCGCGGGCCCAGCAGAGACGTCATTCACCCGACCAGCATAGGTGTCACAGGCGCGGTCGTGGTTCCCCGGGAACGACCCTCACCCCGGGTGCGGGCGCCCGCCATCGACCGCAGAAGCCGGGCACGATTTGGTGGTCACTCCCCGATGGTCTTCAATAAACGCATGCGCTTGTCCAACCTGTCCTTCGCAGCAGGCCCCGACGGGATGGTCGCTGCGGTCCACCGACTCGAGGGTGAGTTGGGGATCTCTTTCCGCGACGGGGGCTTTCATCCCAGCTTCGGCACCCGCAACAACATCATCACCGTCGGGGGCGGTCGACACATCGAAGTGGTCGAGGTCCTCGAACACCCGGCGGCGGAGAAGGCCGTCTTCGGTCAGGCCGTTCGGGCGCGCAGCGAGCAGGGGGGCGGCTGGCTCGCCTGGGTCATCGAGGTGGACGAGATGTCCGGGCTGGAGGAACGCCTCGGGCGCCGGTCCGTCCACGGAACCCGCCAGTTCCCCGACGGTCGCCGTCTCGAGTGGGACCAGATCGGCGTCAAGGGCCTCCTCGCCGACCCGCAGCTTCCCTTCTTCGTGCGCTGGGTCAGCGAACCCGAGTTGCGTCCGAGCGCGCTGCCGCCGGTCGAGGTGGAGATCCTGGAGATCCGTCTGGCCGGTAGCGAGACCCGCGTCGCCGAATGGCTCGGCCTCAACCCGGGCCCGGTCTTCGACGGCGTCGCCCTGCGCTTCGATGCACCCAACGGCCAACCGGGGATCGAGTCGGTGACCTTCCGCTGCCCCAACGGCATCGTCACCATCTGAACCACCCCGAAGGAAACTGTCGGCGACGCCCGCTAGCGTCCTGACCATGGCCCGATCCACCACTGTTCACCGCTGTTCCGAGTGCGGCTGGGAGACCCCCCGTTGGGCCGGTCGCTGCAGCCGCTGCCAGGCCTGGGGATCCCTCAACCAGACCAGCGGCGAGCCGCGTTCAGCCGCACAACGTCCGCCGACCTCGGCCGTTCCGATCACCGAGGTCGACGCCCACCGGGCGCGAGGAATCCCGGTGGGGATTCCCGAGTTCGACCGGGTCCTCGGTGACGGTCTGGTGCCGGGAGCGGTGGTGCTCCTGGGTGGCGAGCCGGGAGTCGGCAAGTCGACGCTGTTGCTGGAGGCGGCGGCACGCTGGTCGACGCAGGGACGGCGCACCCTCTACATCACCGCTGAGGAGTCTGCAGCGCAGGTTCGGTTGCGGGCGGACCGGACTGGCGCACTGCACCCCGAGCTCTATCTCGCAGCCGAGTCAGACCTGGCCACCGTGCTGGGCCACATCGAGGAACTGTCGCCGAGTCTGCTGGTGCTGGACTCGGTTCAGACGGTGTCGGCCTCAGGCACCGACGGGGTCCCCGGCGGCGTCACGCAGATCCGCGAGGTGACCGGCGCTCTGGTCCGGGTGGCCAAGGCCCGCGCCATGGCGGTGGTGATCGTCGGCCACGTGACCAAGGAAGGCGCACTGGCCGGGCCCCGGACACTGGAGCATCTCGTCGACGTCGTGCTGTCCTTCGAAGGCGATCAGCACGGCGCCTTCCGGATGGTCCGGGCGACCAAGAACCGGTTCGGTCCCGCCGACGAGGTGGGCTGCTTCGAGATGACCGCCGAGGGTATCCGCGAGGTCCCGGACCCCTCCGGACTGTTCACCTCCCGCAGGGGTTCCCCGACCGGCACCTGCCTGACGGTGACGCTCCAAGGGCGGCGGCCACTGATCAGCGAGGTCCAGGCACTCGTCGTCCCCTCGTATCTGCCGAACCCGAAGCGGGTCTCCACCGGGGTTGACTCCGGTCGCCTCGCCACCACCCTCGCGGTGCTCCAACGTCACGGGAAGGTCAAGCTCCACACCCGCGACGTCTACGCCTCGACGGTGGGTGGTGCCCGGGTGAGTGATCCCGCCGCAGACCTCGCGCTCGCGCTCGCGGTGGCATCGGCGGCCGGGAGCAGCGCGCCGGTCGCCGCCATCGTCGCCCTCGGCGAGCTGGGGCTCGCCGGCGAGGTCCGGCCCGTCCCCGGCCTCGAACGCCGACTCGACGAGGCGGCGCGGCTGGGCCACGGCCTGGCGCTCATACCGCCGATCAGGGGCAGACAACCGACCCGTCCCGGACTCCAGGTCGTCGAGGTGGAGACGCTGGGGGACGCTCTGCTGGCGCTGGGAACGACGACGACCGAACCGTCACCTGAGGCCGTCCATCGAACCTGACCGGCGCCATCAAGCTCGGGTCGTCCGTGTCGGGCTACTACACTGGTGGCGGCCACGGCGCAGTCAGGAGGTGCACGGTGGGTCCTCGACGTTCCCTGCCATCGGAGCTGTTGCTCCTGGCCCCGGGCACCCCCCTGCGCGAAGGTCTTGACCGGATCGTGCTCGGCCACACCGGGGGCCTGATCGTGATGGGGAACAACGAGCGGCTGCAGGACATCTCCACCGGCGGTTTCGCCATCGACGTCCCCCTCACCGCGACCGGGCTGCGCGAGCTGGCGAAGATGGACGGCGCCATCGTGCTCTCGGCCGATCGCAGCCGGATTCTCGCCGCGGCCGTCCACCTGTCCCCCTCAGCCGATTTCCCCACCCAGGAGACCGGCACCCGCCACCGCACGGCCGAGCGCGTGTGGCAGCAGACGGGGATACCGGTCGTGACCGCCTCGGCCTCGATGGGCACCATCTCCTTGTTCGCCGGCGACGGACGCCATGCCGTCCCCCGGCCGGAGCAGCTGCTTGATGTCGCCACGCAGGCCATCGGGGTGCTGGGCGCCCACCGCGAGCGGCTGCTCGACACTCTCGAGGATCTCACCGCACGCGAGGTGCAGGACAATGTCACCCTGCGTGACCTCGCCCACGTGGCGCAGCGGTTCGAGATGTTCAACCGGGTCGCCGACGAGACCACCCAGCACATCAGCGGACTCGGCAGTGACGGGCGTCTGGTCGCCATGCAACTGCGCGACCTCACCGAGGATCTCGCCCCGCTCGCGTCCCTCCTCCAGCGGGACTATGTGCCCGACGACAGCGAGGCCCTCGTACTCGCCGGCCTCGCCACCCTCGACGACCACGAGTTGTTCGACATCGTGCTGGTGGGGCGCGCCTTGGGACTCTCGCCGACCCTTCACCTGGACTCCCCGTTGTCCCCGAAGGGCTACCGGCACCTCGCGACCATCCCGCGGCTTCCCAATTGGGTGAGCGCCAGGGTCGTCGACCGCTTCGGCACCCTGGCAGCGCTGTACGCGGCCTCCGCCGCTGATCTGCAGGAGGTCGACGGAGTGACTCCACCGGTGGCACTGCAGATCCGCGAGGGGCTCGGCCATCTCGCGGACCGCGTCCTGAATGCCTAGCAGGGTCAGAACAGCCGGGAGGATCCTCGACTGGTACGCCCGCCACGCCCGCCCGCTGCCGTGGCGGGAGCCCGGTGTCACGCCGTGGGCGATTCTGGTGAGCGAGGTGATGCTGCAGCAGACGCCCGTGCATCGGGTGCTGCCGGTATGGGAGTCCTGGCAGAACCGCTGGCCGACGCCCGACGCCCTGGCGGACGACGATGCCGGCGAGGCGGTCCGCGCCTGGGGGCGTCTGGGATACCCGCGGCGTGCCAAGCGGCTGCACGAGGCGGCCGGGGTGATCCGTGATCGTCATGCCGGCCGCGTCCCCGACCACATCGACGAGCTGCGCGCCCTTCCCGGGGTTGGCGCCTACACGGCGGCGGCCGTCGCAGCATTCGCCTTCGGGCAACGCCAAGTCGTCCTCGACACCAATGTCCGGCGGCTTCTGGCCCGCATCGATCAAGGAACGGCCTTCCCTCCGAGCCACCTGAGCCGCGCGGAGACCGAACGGGCCGAGCGCTGGCTCCCCGCCGAGGACCTCTCGGCCTCCCGGTGGGCGGCGGCCTCGATGGAACTCGGTGCGCTGGTCTGCACCGCCCGGCACCCCGATTGCCCACGCTGTCCGGTGACCGAGAGCTGCGCTTGGCGTATCGCCGGCTATCCAGCATGGGACGGCCCCGAGAGGAAGGGCCAGCGCTACGCCGGCACTGATCGGCAGTGTCGCGGAACCTTGCTGGCCGTCCTGCGTGAGTCCGACCGGCCGGTGCCCCAGGATCGGCTGCTGGCTGCGTGGATCAGAGACGATGAGCAGGCGCGCAGGGCCCTGGGAACGCTCCTGGAGGACGGCCTAGTGCATCGGGACGGCAGCAATCTCCACCTGTGAGGGGCACGCCGGACCAGTCCCAGGCCGATCCTGATCTACCATGTGGGAGTCATTGTGCAGTTCGAAAGGTACCTTCATGACCAACGAACCCTCGGGGCACCAGCCCGGAGATACCGGGTCCGCCCCTGTGCCGCCGGCATCCTATGAGACGCCGCAGCAATCCCACGAGGCCCAGCAACCGTCCTACGAAACCCCGCCCCAGCAGTACGGCGCCCCGCCGTCGGCAGACCCGGGAGCCACCCCTCCGGCGCCGCCCTCGTACGAGACGCCGCAACAGCCCTACGAGGCCCAGCAACCGTACGGTACACCGCCACCGGCCGGGGCGCCGCAGCAACCGTACGGCGCACCGGCGGCATCGGGCTACGGCGCAGCACCCGGTTATGGCACACCTGCGCCCTACCCGACCTATCGTGGGCCGGAGCACCCGCAGAGCACCACGATCTTGGTGCTGGGCATCCTCGGCCTGATGCTGAGCGGCATCCTGAGCCCCGTCGCCTGGTATCTGGGCGGCAAGGCGCGCGAGGAGATCGCCGCGGGCCAGTATTCCTCCAGCGGCGGTGTCACCGCAGGCTGGGTCATGGGCATCATCGGCACGATCTACCTGGCGCTCATGATCGTCCTAGTCATCATTATCCTAGCGATCGGCGGCCTGTTTGCGGCGTCCGCCTGATCACAGCGACAGACGAGGGCCCCGACCACACTGGTCGGGGCCCTCGTTGTCTGTTCGGGATCAGTTGTCGTTGGGACCGAAGAGCTCGGCCGGGGCGTGGTCGGGTAGTTCGGCCCGCGGTTCCCCCATGAAGCTGAACGGCAGCTCCGAGCCCTCCTCGGCGACATCCACCACGACGATCTCGCCGGGGTGCAGGTCACCGAAAAGGATCCGCTCGGCGAGGATGTCCTCGATGTCGCGTTGGATCGCGCGGCGCAGTGGTCGCGCACCCAGGACCGGATCAAAACCCCGCTTGGCCACAAGTGACTTGGCCGCATCGGTGAGCACGATGCCCATGTCGCGGTCCCGCAGCCGATCCTCGATCTCACCGACCATCAGGTCGACGATGCGCTCAATGTCGGACTCGGTGAGCTGGTGGAAGACGATGATCTCATCGACGCGGTTGAGGAACTCAGGACGGAAATGCTGCTTGAGCTCGTCGGAGACCTTGGCCTTCATCTTGTCGTAGCCGCCCACCGGGTCGTCGCTCCGGCTGAATCCGAGATTGACCGCCTTGGAGATATCCCGAGTTCCGAGGTTGGTGGTCATCACAATAACAGTGTTCTTGAAATCGACCACCCTCCCCTGGGCATCGGTGAGACGCCCCTCGTCGAGGATCTGGAGCAGCGAATTGAAGATGTCGGGGTGAGCCTTTTCGATCTCGTCGAACAGCACCACAGAGAAGGGCTTGCGACGCACCTTCTCCGTGAGCTGGCCACCCTCCTCGTACCCGACATACCCGGGGGGGGACCCGAACATCCGCGACGCCGTGTGCTTCTCGGAGTACTCACTCATGTCCAAGGTGATGAGCGCCTCCTCGTCCCCGAACAAGAATTCGGTCAGCGCCTTGGTGAGCTCGGTCTTCCCGACACCGGACGGACCAGCGAAAATAAAGGACCCGCTGGGACGCTTGGGATCCTTGAGGCCGGCCCGCGTGCGGCGAATGGAACGGGCGAGTGCCTTGACCGCGTCCGCCTGACCGATGTAGCGCTTGCCGATCTCCTCCTCCATGTGGAGCAGGCGGCTCGACTCCTCCTCGGTGAGCTTGAAGACCGGGATGCCGGTAGCGCTGGAGAGCACCTCGGCGATCTCCTCCTCACCGACCTCGGCGGGGGCACCCTGATCCCCGGTCCGCCACTGCTCCTCCTTCCTGGAGCGTTCAGCGAGCAGCTTCTTCTCGTCATCGCGCAGACCGGCGGCCCGCTCGAAGTCCTGGCCGTCGATCGCGGCCTCCTTGGCCGCCCGGACCTCAGCGATCCGCCCGTCGAGCTCTCGAAGGTCCGGGGGTGCGGTCATCCGCTTGATCCGGAGTCGGGCTCCGGCCTCGTCGATCAGATCGATCGCCTTGTCCGGGAGGAATCGGTCGGAGATGTACCGATCGGCCATCTGGGCCGAGGCGGTCAGCGCACTGTCGGTGATGGTGATCCGATGGTGGGCCTCGTAGCGGTCCCGGAGACCACGCAGGATGTCGATGGTCAGCGCGATGGACGGCTCGGCCACCTGGATCGGCTGGAACCGGCGTTCCAGGGCCGCGTCCTTCTCGATGTGCTTGCGGTACTCATCCAGCGTTGTGGCGCCGATGGTCTGCAGTTCACCGCGGGCGAGCATCGGCTTGAGGATGGAGGCCGCATCGATGGCGCCTTCCGCGGCGCCCGCACCGACGAGGGTGTGAATCTCGTCGATGAAGAGCACCACATCGCCGCGGGTCTTGATCTCCTTGAGGACCTTCTTGAGACGCTCCTCGAAATCACCGCGGTAGCGGGAGCCCGCCACCAGTGCCCCGAGGTCGAGGGTGTAGATCTGCTTGTCCCGCAGGGTCTCGGGGACCTCGCCCCGGACGATCTGCTGGGCCAGACCCTCCACGCAGGCTGACTTGCCCACACCGGGCTCACCGATCAGGACCGGGTTGTTCTTCGTCCGGCGCGACAGCACCGTCATCACCCGCTCGATCTCGGTCTCACGACCGATCACCGGATCCAGTTTGCTCTCCCGGGCCGCCTGGGTCAGATTGCGACCGAACTGGTCGAGAATGGTCTGATTGCCCTGCTGCTGCGGAGCCTCCGGCGCGCCAGCGGTCGAGGGCTTCTCGTTACCCTGGAAGCCCGACAGGAGCTGCAGCACCTGGTTGCGGACCCGGTTGAGGTCGGCGCCCAGCTTGATGAGTACCTGGGCAGCCACACCCTCACCCTCACGGATCAGGCCGAGCAGGATGTGCTCGGTCCCGATGTAGGGGTGGTTCAGCTGCAACGCCTCACGCATGGAGAACTCCAGCACCTTCTTGGCGCGCGGAGTGAACGGGATATGACCCATCGGGGCCTGCTGCCCCTGCCCGATGATCTCCTCAACCTGGGCACGGACCGCCTCGAGCGAGATCCCCAAGGACTCCAGAGCCTTCGCGGCCACCCCCTCACCTTCGTGGATGAGGCCGAGCAGCAGGTGCTCGGTGCCGATGTAGTTGTGGTTGAGCATGCGTGCCTCGTCCTGGGCCAGGACGATGACGCGACGAGCGCGGTCGGTGAACCGATCGAACATGCGTTCTCCTTCGTTCCGGCGGGCGCGCCGGTCTGCCCGGTGGATCGGGCCTTGCTGTCAGTCTAGACAACGAACGTGTCGCGGCGGTTGTTCCGTGTTCGCCCACGGCTGACGACCCGCTGTCGACAGCA
>JBKEBV010000206.1:0-13948 GCA_047973315.1 Propioniciclava sp. | reverse complement strand
CCGGTGACAGATTGTCGGTGCCTCGGCCTAACGTTCCAGTATGAGCAGTCGAGTTCTTCAGCCCCCGAGGGCCAGCCGTCGTGGTGGTGGCCCGGGGGCGTCGTCTGCCCACGATGGCCCCAGCGTCCGGGGCGGGGGGTGTGCGCTCGCCCGGTCACCTCACCGGCGCTTCGGGACCCAGTCCGGCCAGCTCGACGGCTCACGTGCTATCGGTCATGCCCTGAAGGCACGACTCCTGAGCGAGGCTGATGCGGCGCAGGCGAGCATGGTCGCCCGAGCCACTCCGCTGACTTCATGGATGGCGCGGGACGGATCGAGGAACACCCGGGACGCAGCGGCGGAGATCTTTGCGGCACGGGAGCTCAACGCCCACACCGCGGTGCAGCATGCGGCGTGCGAGGGGCTGCTGTCGATTCAGCAGGCACGTGCGGTGGTTTCGACCCTGTTGGACCTTCCTCCTTCGCTCAGCGACCGGCAGCGATCCGACGCCGAGACGTTGATCGTCGCGGGCGCATCCGGGCGGACTCCCCGCCAGATGAGGCGGTGGGGCGACGAGGTGGTCGCGCAGGTCGCACCCGAGAGCAGCGACGCTGACCGGCAGGCTGCCCCGGATCAGCACAGAGCCCTGGCCATTCGGAACGAAGGTGAGGCTCCGTTCGCGCAGCGCCCGCTGGTGCTGCCGGGCCATGCGCTCAGCCTCATGCTCGGCTGCTCCCGTCGAGCGTGCCATCGAAGCGTTGGTGGAAGCGGATCGCCGAGCCGGCCGTGACCGGTCGCGGGATCGGCTCGATGCCCGGGCCGAGTCCCGGACGCCCGCGCAACGACGTGCTGACGCCCTGTGCGTGCTGGTGTCCGCGTGGCAGAAGGGCGGCAAGGTCAAGCATGTGGCCGGCGACCGACCGCGCGTAGTCGTGACGATGCGGGAGTCCGACCTGCGGGACAGGGCTGAACGGGCAGGGATCCTCGACTCGGGTGCCCTCATCGGCGCCGGTGAGCTGAGGCCGACATGATGCCTGTGGTTCTGGGTGAGCACTCAGAGATCCTCGATGTGGGACGAGCCCACCGGCTGGTGTCCTCGTCGATGCGACGTGTCCTGGCCGAACGGGACCTCGGGTGCCAGTTCCCCGGGTGTGCCAAGCCGGGCACTCAGTGTGACGCGCACCACATCGTGCCCTAGTGGGCAGGCGGCATGACAGCCGTGACCAACCTGGTGCTCTTGTGCCCACATCACCATGCGCTGGTCGAACCCGACCGGTTCTCGGCGGATCGACCGCCGGGTGATCGGCCTGACCGGTGGGAAGTGCGGATGGACGAGTACGGCTTCCCCGAGTTTCTCCCTCCCTACCGGATAGACCCCGAGGGCAAGCCGATCCCCGGGACTAGTCGCCTTCCGCGCGGAAGACCGTGCCACAGACGTGAGGGAGTCGGCAGATCCTCACCCTGAGGGCGGTTGCGTGGCGCGGGGGCCGGTCGGTTTGCTGATGCGGGTGCTCCAGGGCGGCACCAGCCTGCGCGTGGGTGTTGCTCCGGATTACTGGAGCGTGGTTCCGGATCACGCGGGTGTGGTTCCGGATCTCGGGAGCGTGGTTCCGGACCACGGGTGCTTCCCTGTCCTTCGGGGACGGGGTGTGGTGTGTGACAACTGAAGAGAGAACCGCGGGGGAGCGAGCGGCCACGAGGTGTCCGCGTGATGGCAGAATCGACGCGTGCGTGATGTCGTCATTCTCGGTTCCACCGGCTCCGTCGGCACACAGGCGCTGGAGGTGATCCGTCGTTGCCGTGACCAGTTCCGTGTTGTGGCGTTGACGGCCGGGTCGAACGTGGACCTGGTGATGGACCAGATCGCCGAGTTCTCACCGGATGTGGTCGCCCTGAGCACGGATCAGGCGGCCGAGAACCTGCGCGTCCGGCTTGGCGGTAGGCCGGCCCCCGTCGTGTGGGGGGCCGGGGGTAACGAGCGGGCGGCAGCGCTGCCCTGTGACGTCGTCCTCAACGCCATCACCGGTGCCGCCGGCCTGACCCCGACGCTGGCGACCCTGGCGGCCGGCACCACCCTCGCGCTGGCCAACAAGGAGTCCCTGGTGATCGGCGGTCGACTGGTCACTGAGGCTGCGGCTCCCGGCCAGATGGTTGCCGTCGACTCCGAGCACTCCGCCTTCGCGCAGGCACTGCGCTCGGGGCGGGCGGCCGAGGTGCGTCGTCTGATTCTGACCGCGTCCGGTGGGCCCTTCCGTGGCCGGACCCGGGAGGACCTCGCCGACGTCACGCCCGAGCAGGCGCTGGCCCATCCCACCTGGGACATGGGACGCGTGATCACCATCAACTCCGCCACCTTGGTGAACAAGGGGCTGGAACTCATCGAGGCGGCGCTGCTGTACGACGTCGACTACGACGACATCACCGTTGTCGTGCATCCCACCAGCGACGTGCACTCGATGGTCGAGTATGTGGACGGCTCCACCATCGCCCAGGCCAGCCCACCGGACATGCGCCTGCCGATCGCCCTCGGTCTGGCCTGGCCCGACCGGGTTCCCGACGCTGCGGCCGCCTACGACTGGTCAGTCTCGCGGGCGTGGGCCTTCGAACCACTCGACACCGAGGTCTTCGGCGCGGTGGAACTCGCGCGCCGGTGCGGACGGGCGGCCGGAACCGCGCCGGCGGTCTACAACGCCGCCAATGAGGTCTGCGTCGACGCCTTCTGTGACGGGGCGCTGAGTTTCTTGGGAATCGTCGCTACCGTTGACGCCGTGGTTTCTGAGCATCTGCAGGGTGGGCACACCCCTGATGAGACGTTGACTCTTGAGGCGGTTCTCGCTGCTGACGCTTGGGCGCGGGAGCGCGCCGCCGCTCATCTGGGCGGTGCCGCATGACGCTGGCGTGGACGATTCTGGGCGGGGTGGCGTTCTTCGCGCTGTTGATGGCCTCGGTCGCCCTGCACGAGGCCGGCCACATGATTCCCGCCAAGCGGTTCGGGGTGCGGGTGCCCAAGTTCTTCGTCGGTTTCGGTCCCACCCTGTGGTCCTTCACCCGTGGTGGCACCGAGTACGGAATCAAGTGGGTTCCCCTCGGCGGGTTCGTCCGACTGCTCGGCATGTATCCGCCCACCGATCCGGACGCGAAGCCCGGACGGCTGCAGCGGCTCGCTGATGACGCCCGGGAGGGCGAATGGGAGGACATCGCCGCCAGTGACCGCGGGCACCTGTTCTACGAGCGGGCCACGTGGAAGAAGCTCATCATCATGTTCGGCGGGCCGGCGATGAATCTGCTCATCGCCTTCGTCCTGCTGTGGGGCATCGTCGGGCTCTACGGCACGGTGCGGTCGACGTCCGAGGTGCTTGATGTCACCCCCTGCGTGATCACCGAGGTGCGCGAGGATCCGACCTGCACTCCCGAGGACCCGTCCTCGCCCGCCGCCGAGGCAGGCCTTCAGGCCGGCGACGTCGTCGTCTCGTTCAACGGGGTCGCCGTGGCCGGCTATGACGAACTCGGCGACCTCATCCGGGCCAACCTCGACCAGCCAGCGACGATGGTCGTCGAGCGTGGTGGGGAGACGATCACCCTCCCCACCGTCAACACCGTGGTGCATCAGGTTCCCAGTGATATCGACCCTGCTCAGAACATCGATGTTGGCTACCTGGGGTTCTACCCCAAGCGGATCCTCGTCCCCGGCGGGCCGGGGGATGCGCTCGCGCTCATGGGCGAGATGGTGCAGCAGTCGGTGGTGGCGCTGAGCCAGTTTCCGGTCAAGGTCTGGAATGTCGCGGCCGATCTGGTCACCGGTCAGCCCCGCGATGTCAACAGTCCGGTCAGCATTGTCGGGGTGAGCGCCATCGCTGGCCAGGCGACGGCGACCTCCGAACTCCCCACGGAGGCCAAGGTTGTGCTGTTCGCCAATCTGCTGGCCGCGGTTAACCTCTTCCTCGCCCTGTTCAATCTGGTACCCCTGCCACCGCTGGACGGCGGCCACATGGCCGGCGCCGTCTGGGAGGCACTCAAACGCGCCTGGGCGCGGCTGATGCGGCGCCCTGACCCCGGCTACGTCGACACCGCGAAAATGCTGCCCGTCGCCTATGCGGTGGCCGGTTTCCTGCTGCTGTGCGGACTGGTGGTCATCGTGGCCGATATCGTCTCTCCCATCTCAATCTTCTAAGGAGTCCCATGACGGTCAACCTGGGGATGCCGGCTGCGCCTGCGCCCGTGCTCGCCCCGCGACGGCCGACCCGGCGGATCGACGTCGGCCGGGTGCCGGTCGGGGGCGAGGCGCCGATCTCGGTCCAGTCGATGACCACCACCAAGACCACCGATATCAACGGCACCCTTCAGCAGATCGCCGAACTCACCGCGGCCGGCTGTGACATCGTGCGCGTGGCAGTGCCCAGCCAGGACGACGCCGACGTCCTCCACATCATCGCCACGAAGAGCCAGATCCCGGTCATCGCCGATATCCACTTCCAGCCGAAGTACGTGTTCGCCGCCATTGACGCCGGGTGCGCCGCTGTCCGGGTGAACCCCGGCAATATCCGCCAGTTCGATGACAAGGTCGGCGAGATCGCCAAGGCCGCCGCCGACGCCGGCGTCAGCCTACGCATCGGCGTGAACGCAGGATCGCTGGACAAACGGCTGCTGGCCAAGCACGGCGGTCCGACCCCCGCAGCGCTCGTGGAGTCAGCGCTGTGGGAGGCTTCACTGTTCGAGGAGCACGGCTTCGGCGACTTCAAGATCAGTGTCAAGCACAACGACCCCATCGTCATGGTCCAGGCCTACCGTCAACTCTCGGCGCAGTGCGACTACCCGCTGCACCTCGGAGTCACCGAGGCCGGGCCCGCCTTCCAGGGGACCATCAAGTCCTCGGTCGCCTTCGGCATCCTGCTCGCCGAGGGCATCGGCGACACCATCCGGGTGTCGCTGTCGGCGCCTCCGGTCGAAGAGGTCAAGGTCGGCACCAAGATCCTCGAATCGCTCAACCTGCGTCCCCGCAAGCTGGAGATCGTGTCCTGCCCGAGCTGCGGGCGGGCCCAGGTCGACGTCTACACCCTCGCCGAGGAGGTCACCCGCGGGCTGGAGGGGATGAGTGTTCCACTGCGGGTGGCTGTCATGGGCTGCGTGGTGAACGGCCCCGGAGAGGCACGGGAGGCCGACCTGGGCGTCGCCTCGGGCAACGGAAAGGGCCAGATCTTCGTCAAGGGTGAGGTGATCCGTACCGTGCCCGAGGCGGAGATTGTCGAAACCCTGATCGCGGAGGCCAACCGGATCGCGGCCGACATGGAGGCCACCGGCGAGACGCCGGAGGTATCGGTGGGGTGAGACTGACGCGCGTCCTCGATCAGGAGGACCACGCCGCGGTGGTTCGGATCCTTGCGCAGGACCCGGTGCGTCACTGTTTTGTCAGCTCCCGCCTGGGGAGCGATCTGCTCCACCCCGGGGGCCTGAGCCAACTGTGGGGGTTTCCTGCTGACGACCCCTACGCCCTGCTGCACGTCGGCACGAACCTGGTTCCCATCAACGTCGACGCGCCCGCGCGCGAGGCCTTCGTCGAGGACTTGGGACGGTGGCGCACCTTCACCGCCATTCTCGGCTCCTCGAGTGAGGTTCTCCCCCTGTGGCGCGCGCTGGTGGACCGCTGGGGCGGGCGCTACGGGCCCACGCGGGTGGTGCGTCCCCGGCAATTGCTGATGGCGCGGAGCGATCCGAGCCCCGTCGCTGTCCACCCCGACTTCGCGTTCGCGTCCTTCGAGCATTTCGACTCCTACTTCGCCGCGGCGGTGGCGATGTACACCGAGGAACTCCTGGAGGATCCGACCCGGACCAATCCGGTGGGCTACCGCGGCTATGTGCGCTCGCTGGTTTCGGCACGACGTGCCTTCGCTATCGTCGCCGAGGACGAGGTGGTCTTCAAGGCCGATCTCGGGGCGGTCAGCGACGATGTCGCCCAGGTCCAGGGGGTCTGGGTGCATCCGGACCGGCGTGGGCAGGGGCTCGGCGCACAGGGGACGGCAGGGGTGACCAACGCCATCGTCGCGACCGGCCGAACTGCGTCGCTGTACGTCAACGATTTCAACGCGCCCGCGATCGCCACCTACCGGCGATGCGGATACGCAGAAGTGGGCATCTTCTCCTCCATCCTCTATTGAGGGCGGATTCCTTCGTCGGTCGCGCCACGACGGGTGGTGTCAGCGGTGTGCGACAGGCCATTAAGCTTGGCGCTCGTGATCACGCGTATGTCCGAACTGTTCGTCCGCACCCTCCGGGAGGACCCTGCTGACGCCGAGGTGCCGAGCCACCGCTGGCTCGTCCGCGCCGGGTACGTCCGCCGCGTCGCGCCGGGCATCTACAGCTGGCTGCCGCTCGGACTTCGGGTGTTGCACAACGTCGAGCGGATCATCCGCGAGGAGATGGATGCCATGGGCGCCCAGGAGGTGCGCTTCCCGGCACTGCTGCCACGGGATCCCTATGAGGCGACCAACCGGTGGACCGAGTACGGGCCGAACCTGTTCCGGCTCCGGGACCGCCGCGGTACCGACATGCTCCTCGGGCCGACCCACGAGGAACTGTTCACCCTGATGGTCAAGGACCTGTACTCCTCCTACAAAGACCTGCCGCTCAGCCTTTACCAGATCCAGACGAAATACCGTGACGAGGCGCGACCCCGCGCTGGCCTGCTGCGTGGTCGTGAGTTCATCATGAAGGACTCCTACAGTTTCGACATCGACGCCGCCGGGTTGCAGGCTTCCTACGACGCCCACCGGGCCGCCTACCAACGTATCTTCGACCGGCTCGGTCTGGACTATGTCATTGTGGCCGCCACCTCCGGGGCGATGGGCGGCTCGGCCTCGGAGGAGTTCCTCGCCGTCGCCGAGATCGGGGAGGACACCTTCGTCCGGAGCCCGGCCGGCTTCGCCGCCAATGTCGAGGCGGTCCGCAGGGAGCGCGGCGAGGCCGTGGACGCCTCCCAGGTCGCGCCCGCTCGCGAGATCCCCAGCCCGGACGCGGCGACCATCGCCACCCTGGTCGACCTGCTCAACGATCGCTATCCCCGTGACGACCGCGCCTGGGGTGCCTCCGACACCCTCAAGAACGTCGTGTTCATGCTCAGCTACCCCGACGGTTCCCGGGTGCCGCTCGCCGTGGGCCTGCCCGGTGACCGCGAGGTCGACATGAAGCGTCTGGAGGCGGCGGTTGAGCCCGCCGTGCCGGAGCCCTTCACCGAGGCCGACTTCGCCGAGTACCCCGCCCTGACCAAGGGTTACATCGGCCCGCAGGTGCTCGGCGTGGGGGAACTCGGTGAGGAGGCGCCTGCGGGAGCGGTGCGCTACCTCGTCGATCCGGCGGTCGTCGACGGGTCGGCGTGGGTGACCGGTGCCAATGCCCACGAGGTGCACGTGATCGATCTCGTCTGTGGGCGCGATTTCACCGTCGACGGCGTGATCGATGTCGCCGAGATCCGCGACGGTGATCCGTCGCCGGACGGATCGGGGCCGCTGAGCCTGGCGCGCGGGATCGAGATGGGCCACATCTTTCAGTTGGGGCGCAAGTACGCCGATGCGCTCGGCCTGAAGGTGCTCGACCCCAACGGCAAGCTGACCACCGTCACCATGGGGAGCTACGGCATCGGCGTCAGCCGGGCGGTCGCCGCAGTCGCCGAGAACAGCTGCGACGATCGCGGACTGTCCTGGCCGCGCAACGTGGCACCCTTCGACGTGCAGGTGGTCGTCGCCGGGAAGGGCGAGGAGATGAGCGCCTTCGCGCTCGCGTTGGCCGAGCACCTCGATGCCGCGGGAGTCGCGGTGCTGCTCGATGACCGCAAGGTGAGTCCCGGAGTGAAATTCAATGACGCGGAGCTTCTTGGTATGCCGACGACCGTCGTGGTCGGCCGTGGGCTGAACGACGGTGTGGTGGAGGTCCGCGACCGGGCCACCGGGGCGAGGACTGAGGTCGCTGTGGGTGAGGCCCGCGAACGGATCCTCGCCGCTGTGCGCCGATAAGCGGACGCCCGCCGATCGGCAGGGTCAGCGCTGGGGCAGCCCCGGCCAGCGTTCCACGAGCCCACCCCAGCGGGCGACGCTCCGCGCAGCCCCGCTGAGCGCGTTTGCCAGCACCGCGGCGGTGTCGGCAGAGCAGTAGGCCACAGACCGGCCGAGGATGGGCAGTGCGGCACCTTCCAGTGCTGCTGCGGCCTGACGGGCTGCCTCCCGGTCGACCGGTCGGGCGATGTCGTAGCACGGTGCCCCGGGGGTCGGGGCGGGGGAGGGTCCGGCGGCGTCACGGAGCGCGTCGCGGACGCTCATCCAGGCCGTGATCCGCCTCCGCAACGCCGCGCGGTCGGCCTCGGTGAGCCCCGGCGAGCCCCCGATGACGCCCAGGCCGTAGACGGCCTGGTCGGCCGTCGAGAGGCTGGTGGTGACGGCGCTGTGGGCGTCCTGTGGCGCCGGGGTGAGGACGCTTCGCGCGGGCTCCCGGGGGGCCTGTGGGTCGTCGACCTGGTCGGCTGTTGTCGCGGCCCACGCTGCCATGGAGGCCCAGATGAGCGGGCGGGCGCTGGACGGGTCGGCGGCCTGTGCGGTGAACGCGTCTCCGGCGTCGCGGAGTGCGCTCGTCAGGCCGGCGACGGCGGCCTCGTCGGGCGATGTCGACGCCTCGCTCGCCGGCGGTAGCGGGGGTGGAGCCGGAAGCGAGACCTCGGTTGCCTGGTCGCGGACCACACTGCCGGCCCAGCCGATGAGCTCGGTCTGGGCCGTGGGCCAGGCCGTCGCCCGGGCCACGTCAAGGCCCGCCACCAGCGTGGTCAGCGCGTTCTGCCCGGGGAGGGGCGTGGCCGACGGACTCATCAGCGGTGTCGGCATCCGGCTGGGACCGTTCGGCTGGCGCGCGCACGCCGACGCTGTGAGCGTGGTGGCTCCGCCGAGCATCGCGGCAAGGAGGGTCCGGCGGCCGAGCACCGCTCGAGCGTACCCCACCGGCACCGAGAGCATCGTGGTCGATCGTCCCGCGACCCACGGTGAATACCCACGCATGTGGGCGGCGCGGCCAGCCGTCCAGCGTCCAACGCGGGTCGGGCGCGGGGGAGCGCCGTCACGAGGATGTCGGTCTCGGGTAGGTTCTCTCTCATTACCCGTTCCCGGACAACGAGAATCAGAGGCACGTTTCTATGGCCAAGAGTCGGACGAAAGACACCAGCGAACCGCCAACAGCCGGCTTCGACCGAGCGCTCCTCCCCCTCAAGGCAATCTCGGAGGAAATGCACGCTCGTTGCGTCGCCTACGTGACCGAAGGCTTACCACAAGAACCGCTGCAGGAACTCTCGGGACGCCCGGACACCGACGTGCACCAGCTGCTGGCCCAACCGGGCCTGCTCATGCCCGTCTACTGGGTCAAACAGAAGCACCTCAAACCCCTGCGCAAGCTGGGCATTGTGGGGCCAGCAGCGACCACGCGCTACGACATCATCCATCCTGTTCAGGCCCTTCGCGGTGACTGCTACGCGAACGCCAGTGCGTCGGTGGTCCAGTGGAGCCGCTTCGGGCGGTTGCTGGAGATGCTCGGACCTGGCGCCGATCGTACCGTCGACGGCGTTCCGGTATGGTTCACCGCACTGGTGAACGATGTGGTCGCGACGGCCAACAACCCCATGGGAGCACCTCCCCTCGCTCCGCAGGAGTTGGCCCCGAAGCGACCCACCTGGACGGCCGATTTCTTGGCCTCTCTCCTGGCAGCGGAAGGCGTCGCACCCGAAGAAATCCCCACCCTCGTGTTCTGGACCCTGTTCGAAGCCACCGGTGACTTCCCCGATGGGCGGATCTCACCCGCAGATCTCCCCGGCGTCGCATCGTACTTCTCCCAGCACGCCAGATCGGTCCCCGCCACGGCTGTCGCACATCTGACACCGGCCGGACGTGTTCACCTCGCCGAGCGCGCCACGCGAAGTCCTGCCATGGCCCTTGCCCTCGCACCCCTGCTGGCCGCACTGTCGGTCGACACCGCGAAGAACGCCCGAGCGGCTGCGATCTCGGCTTTGGGATGCCTTCCCCCGGCTGAGCTTCCCCACGTCCTCGCGCCCGTACTGGTCGAGGTGCCAGCGTCTCGTGGCGCCGAGATCATCAGCTTTCTCGCCGGAGCTGAGGGTGGTGCCGCGATCCTGGCAGAAGCTGGTGCCGCTAACTCCCGCATCGCGTCGTTGATTGAGCGGTCCACCGCTCGGCACAGCGCACTCCAAGGCGCAGGTGTGCCTGAGGAACTCGCACTTCCCCCGTTCACGCCGCTTCCCGACAGCTCCGCCGCACCGGCAAGAGCTGAGGTTCGCCGGGCCTTGGACGCCATGATCGCTCGCTACACCGGGAGCGACGACGTTTCGGGGCGGTGGAACGTGGAGCGCGCGCGTTCGATCAGTGAGGAGGATCTTGACGCTCTGGTCGCGTGCGCGGAGGGTCGGGGGTCCGCTGACCTGGCTCTGTTCCAGACGTTCAGTGTGGGGTGGGTCCTGGAGAACGCGCCGAGTCTGAACCTCGTGCACCGGTTGCGACTGGTCGGCCAGACCTCTCCGGGATCGTTGCTGCGGTTGATCGATCGATCCGTCGATCCCGACACCGATGCGCGCACCGTGGAGGACGCCCTCCGCCGTACGGGCCAACCTGTCGGAGAGGTCGCCACCTGGGTGCTGCGGTACGGCGAACCTGGCGCGGTCTGGCCTTGGGTCGCCGGCCATCGTGACCAGGTCGCCACCTGGCTCCGGGAGGACCATGAGACTCAAGCTCTGAAGATCCTGGCGGCGTTCCCGACTCCGCCAGCTTCCTTCCTGCTCCACGTCGCAGACATCGCTGTCGGCACCTCAAAGGTCAACCGGCTCCTGGCCCAAGAGGTGCTCGACAAGCACCCTGCACGGCGCGCGCTTGCCGAGCAGGCGCTCACCGATTCCCGCAGTGAAGCCCGCTCAGCTGCCGCTCGCTGGCTCGCCTCCCAGGCTGATCCGAAGGCAGTCCCCGCTCTGCGTGAGGCATTGAAGAAGGAGAAGAAAGAAGTCGTCCGCGCGAGCCTTCTCGGGGCGCTCCAAGCATCCGGGGACGACCTCGCCGACGAGCTTTCCCCGGCTGCTCTCCTCGCCGAGGCGAAGAAGGGCCTCAAGGCCAAACGACCCCCCTCGTTGGAGTGGTTCGATGTCGATCGCCTTCCCGAGGTTCGGTGGTTCGACGGAGCAGCGGTCGACCCGGAGATCATTCAGTGGTGGGTCGTCCTGGCTGACAAGTTGAAGAATCCCAACGGGCTGGGACTCATCGACCACTACCTCAGCCTGCTTGACCCTCGGGACGCGGCCGCACTGGGCGAGATCGTGCTGCGTGCTTGGATCACCCAGGACACGCTGCACCCCAGCGACGCGGAGAGTCGAGCACATGCCGCCACCGTGGGCCGCCGACGCCACGCACGACTCCAGGAGTGGTGGAAACGGGCACGGTCGTCCTCGGACGGCGATGGGGCGGATATCGAAGCCCTCGCAGCCATTCCCGTGGAAACGCACATCGCCGAGGCCTACTCCGAACACCAGGACACCTACCTCGGCTCCGCGACCGCCGACAAAGGGCTCCTCGCCCTCACCACTCGCATGCACGGCCCAGACCTGGCCAATGCCGTTCAGGCCTACTTTCGAGCCCATCCCGCCCGACGGAGCCAGTTTGAATCCCTCGTCTTCGCCCTGTTCGCCAACGGCCAACCTGCCGCGATGCAATTGCTGCTCAGCGTGGCCCGCCGCCACAAGATGGCGGGCATCCAGGCGACGGCGCGAGAGCTCGTGGAAGAACTGGCCGAGACCCGGGGTTGGACACCGGACGAGCTCGCCGACCGGACCATTCCCACGGCCGGTTTCAGCGAGGACCACCTGCTCCACCTTGATTACGGTGCTCGCTCGTTCGTCGGGCGCCTCACCCCCAAGGGCACCATCGCGCTCACCAATGAGGCCGGTCGCGGCATCGCGTCGCTGCCAACCCCGCGGGTGGGTGACGACGCCGAGCTCGTCAAGGAGACGAAGACGCAGCTCGCCGGCGCCCGCAAGGAACTGAAGGCGGTCATCGCCCTTCAGACCGGCAGGCTGTATGAGGCGATGTGCGTCGAACGCACCTGGCGAGCCGGCGATTGGACGGAGTTCCTTTCCGGGCATCCGCTGATGGCCCAGCTGATCCCGCGGCTGATCTGGGTGGAGAACCCCGGAGGGGATGACCCGCGCACGTTCCGTCCCACCGAGGACGGCGCGCTCATCGACGTGTCCGATGCGAGCATCACGCTGGGGGTGGAATCGACGGTGGGCCTTGCTCACCGCACAGGTTTGGCTGATGATGCCGCCGAGGCGTGGCAGGCCCACCTGGCCGACTACGACGTCACCGCGTTGTTCGACCAGTTGTCGGCTCGCGCTCCTGCCTTCGAGGCGGACGCGGCGGCACTGGCGGACCTCAAGGGACATGTGACCGACACCTTCAGCTTCCGGGGGGTGGCCGGTAAACGCGGCTATCAGCGCGCCACTGCGGAGGACGCCGGGTGGTTCACCGCGTATCTGAAGCCCTTCAGCAGTGTGGGCCTGACGGCCGTCCTCGGTTTCACGGGTTCCTTCGTGCCGGAGGAGAACATTCCCTGCGCCACGGAAACGCTCACCTTCCGCCGTGGACGACGCCCCGTGGCCCTCGCCGAGGTGCCTCCGGTCGTCCTGGCTGAGTGTTACGCCGACTACGCGGCACTGGCGGCGCTGGGCCCCTTCGATCCGGACTATGAGAAGAGGACTGCCTGGTGAACACGCCTCCAACCGGAGAACTCTCTCCGGAATTGCGGCCTCCTGCCGAGGAGCGGTGGGCTGTTGAACGAGCCAGGTTGGCCGAGGTCGACGCCAGCGCTGGCGCTGACATGCCGCCGGGATGGGGGCTGAGCCCCCGCTCTGTCCGCCGCTTCATCGTCGGGGATCCCAACCTCGGTATCACCCGAAAGTTCTATGGTGACGACCCGCTGGTCGACCGGGCCATCGTCACCTTGCTGGGACGCCAAGGGCTCATGCTGGTGGGCGAACCGGGCACGGCCAAGTCGATGCTCTCGGAACTCCTGTCAGCCGCCATCTCGGGAACGTCGAATCTCACCCTGCAAGGTTCGGCGGGCACCACCGAGGACCATATTCGCTACTCGTGGAACTACGCCCTGCTCATCGCCGAAGGTCCCAGCACCCGCGCACTGGTCCCGTCGCCGGTCTACCAGGCCATGGAGTCGGGCCGGATGGTGCGTTTCGAGGAGATCACCCGCTGCCCGCCGGAGATCCAGGACACGCTGGTGTCGATCCTGTCCGAGAAGCAGCTCATGGTCCCGGAGTTGGGAGGGGAGTACCGGGTGTCAGCCCGTCCCGGCTTCAACGTCATCGCCACCGCGAACCTCCGGGATCGGGGTGTTCACGAGATGTCAGCTGCGCTCAAGAGACGGTTCAACTACGAAACGGTCAAACCGCTGAGTGACCGGGGGTTCGAGGCCGAACTCATCAGCCGGGCACTCGAGGATGAACTGGGGCCCGAGCGTCCCCCGGTCGCCCCGCCTGTCCTCGATGTCCTGGTGACGGCCTTTGCCGACCTCCGCACGGGGTCCACGACTGCAGGAACGCCTGTCAAACGGCCTCAGGCGGTGATGTCAACCGCCGAGGCTGTCAACGTGGCCCTGGCCGCATCGATGAGCGCGCGATACCTCGGCGATGGCCGGGTGACCAGCGCAGACATTGCCCGCCAACTCGTCGGTGTCACGCTCAAGGGGGAGGCCGAGGACGCCACCCGCGTCCGTTACTACGTCGACAATGTGGTGCGGGAGCGGGCCCGCACCAGCTCGGAGTGGAAGGAGTTCTTCACCGCGGCGGAGGGGCTCTGGTCCTGATGCCACCCCCAGTCCCCGCCCGCCTGGAACGCGCGCTCACCGCGCTGCGCGCCTGGGCCGACCACGGCGTTCA
>JBKEBV010000144.1:0-8060 GCA_047973315.1 Propioniciclava sp. | reverse complement strand
CGGCGGTGCGGAACCGGATCGCCCGGTCGCCGCGCACCGTGTAGCCGGTCAGGTTCGGTGCGTAGGCCTGCACCACATCGGGGTTGTACAGGTAGAGGTAGCTCACCTCGTCAGCGATGATCTTCGCGGCGTCGGCATAGGCGGTGCGGCGTGCCTCGACGTCGGTCTCCAGGCGGCCGTTGTCGAGCAGTTCATCCACCTGGGCGTTGGAATACCCCTGGTAGTTGTTGGCGCCCTCGGAGTGGTGCTGGCTGTAGTAGAACTCCTCGGGATCGAGGTTGCCCAGCCAGCCCATCATCAGCAGGTCGAAGTTGCCCTTGCCCTGCTCGTCGAGCCAGGTGGAGAAGTCGACGGTGTTGATCTCGACGGTGATGCCGATCTCGCTGAGCTGGTCCACCAGCAGCTGGCCGACCGTGACCGTCTCGGGGTAGTCGCTGGTGGCCAGGAAGGTCATTGTGGCCTGGTCGACCCCGGCTTCAGCCATCAGAGACTTCGCCTTGTCGAGATCGGTGCTGTAGGGGGCGTACTCGGTGTACCACTCGCTGGAGGCGGGGATGGCGAGCTGGTTCACCGTGGCGTTTCCGTACTGCGCGGCCTGGGTGATGGCCTCGCGATCGATGGCGTAGGCGATGGCCTGGCGTACGCGGACGTCATCCCACGGCTCCTTGGCCTCGTTGGCGGCGAGGTACCAGTAGTCATTCGAGCCGATGGTGCCGAGTTGCACCTCGGCATCGGAAGCCAGGCTCTCGACCTGCTGCGGTGGCACCACGTCGGTCCACTGGATCTCGTTCGACTTCAGCGAGGCGAGTGCGGTGCTGGGCTCGCTGATGAATCGGAAGGTCACGCCGGTGAGCTTGGGGGCCCCGCCGTACCAGTCGGGATTGGCGCTCAGAGTGATGGAATCGCCCTGTTTGAAGTCGTCCACCTTGAAGGGGCCGGTGCCGATCGGGGCGGTGTTGATCTCGCCGGATTCGACGTTGGCCTGCTGCACGATGCCCATGCCTTTGAAGGAGCCGAGGCTGGACAGCAGCGTCGGGGTGGGGGCGTCGACGGTGATGACCACGGTGGAATCGTCCGGTGCGGTGACCTCGGTCACGGCGGCGAACCGCCAGGACGGGGACAGTTCCTCGTCGATGATGCGCTTGTAGGTGTAGACGACGTCGTCGGCGGTGAAGTCGGTGCCGTCATGCCAGGTGACGCCGTCGCGGAGGGTGAAGGTCCAGGTGAGCTGGTCCTCGCTGACCTCCCAGCTCTCGGCGAGCGCCGGCTGCATGGCCAGGTCCTCATCGGGCTCGACGAGGGTGTCATAGACGTTCTCGAGCACCTGGAAGGAGTTGTAGGAGGTGGTGGAGCTGGGATCGAGCTTGTCGGGCTCGCCGCTGATGGCGGCCACCAGGGTGCCAGCGTCGCCGGTGCCCGCCGTGCCTCCACCCACGTCGACGGGGTCGCCGGTGGTGCAGCCGACCGCGGCGACCGCGATCCCGCCGATCGCCGCAGCGAGGATCGATCGGCGTGTCAGGTCAAGCATGTGGATACCTTTCGTGTCCGGTCCCGCCTTCACTATGATGCAGGAACCTTCATTGTGAGCACCGTAACCGGGGGTCTCTCATCAGGGAAGATGTGCCGGAACACGGTTACCAAGCTGAAACACAAGCGACCGGAGAATCAGGAGGGGTGGGGTGACGTTCACCGTAGTGGCGACCAGCGCCGATCGTCGATGGTCGGGCGTGGCCACCGCGACCTGCACCCTCGCGGTCGGCGCGTCGGTGCCGGCGGTCGCTCCCGGAGTCGGAGCAGTCGCTTCCCAGGCGTGGACGAACCGCTCCTTGCGCTCGCTGGGTCTGGACGCACTCCGCGACGGACGCACACCCCAGGAGGCGATCCGGGTGATGCGGACCGCCGACGACGGTTTCGGCTACCGCCAGGTGGCGGTGGTGGGCGCCTCCGGCGCGACGGCGAGCCACACCGGCGAGGAGGTCACCGGCTGGGCGGGCAGCATCGCCGGCGACGGCTGGGTCGTCCTCGGCAACTATCTGGTGGGGCCACCGGTGCTCGAGGCGATGGCGACGGTGATGCGCTCCGAGGGGGAGGACTTCGGAGCGCTGCTGGTGCGGGCTCTGGTCGCCGGCCAGGCCGCTGGCGGGGACTCCCGCGGACGCCAGAGCGCGGCGCTGGCGCTGGCGCAGCACGGCGAGATCGACGCAGCACCGCCGGACCTGTGGTGCGACCTGCGCGTCGATGACGACCGTACCGATCCGGCGGCCGAACTGGCCCGGCTCTACGCGGTCCATCTGGCTGAGGAGGCCGACCTGCACCGGGAGGTGCACGGGCGGGGGGTCGGCATCACGGCGGCGTCGGAATCACCGAACCGATGACCTCGGTCGGCAGCGCCGTCGGGTTCCGCCACCAGTGCGGTTGGGCGCAGTCGTAGTTGACCGTGTCGCCGACCTCGGCGCGATAGACCTGATCGCCCACGGTGATCTCGACCGTTCCGGTGAGGACGGTGACGCTCTCAAAGCCGAGGTGGCGGTAGGCGTGACCCTCGTTGCTGTAACCAGCGGGCAGGACGGTGCGGATCACCTGGATGCCGCTCACCCAACTCGGCGTGAGCAGTTCCCGATGGAAGCTCTCGGGTTGGTCGGGAAGGGGGAGATCGACGCCTTCGCCGGCTCGGACGAGGCCCTCACCGCGGCTGGATCCCCAGACGAGCAGGATGGGAATCGTGGTGCCGAGCGCGGCTGCCACCTTGCCCAGGGTTTTCAGCGAGGGATTCGCCTTGCCGTGTTCCAGCTGGGAGATGAGACCCATGGAGACGTCGGCCTGCTCGGCGAGTGCCTCCACCGACAGCGAGAGCCGCGTCCGGGCCGCCCTGATCGCGACCCCCACCTGGCGCGGGTCGTACGGGTCACGGTCGGTCGGCGTCGCCATGACCGAAGCGTAACCGGGCCCTCGGAGCGGTGTCAGACGTCCCTGGCCGCCCGGGGGACGGGCCACCGGTGCGCTGATCCGGGGCAGGGGAGTTAGGTTGGGATGGTGGCTGTGCGGATCCGTCGAACTGAACCCAACGAGTACCGCGTCGCGGCATCGGTGGTGACCCGATCGCTGATGATGCACCCGATCGATGACCAGAGTTGGCCAGGGCGCCTCCCCCATTGGGAGCACACGGTGTCCTACTCCGCCTGGGATGGCGACACCTGCGTGGGCCATGCGGCCCACTATCCGGTCGACACCACGATCGTCGGTGGGGGCGCGCTCACCACCGGTGCGGTGACCCGGATCGGGGTGCTGCCGACCCACACCCGCCAGGGGATCGGCTCCGCGCTGGTGACCGCCGTGGTGAAGGATGCCCGCGAGCGGGGCTGGCCGCTGGCGAGTCTGCGCGCGAGCGAGGCGACCATCTACCGGCGCTTCGGGTTCGGCATCGCCGGAGATGTGGTCGATCTGGAGATCGACCCGCGGCGGGCGAGGCCGCTCCGTGGTGCGGCACCAGGCAGGATCCGGCTGATCGACCCGGCGGACGCGTTGGCCGTCGCGGCGGACGTCTACGGACGTAGCCGGCGGCGTCGTCCAGGGCTGATGACTCGGCCCGAGGTCTGGTCGCGCCGGTTCTTCGCTGAGCTGGTCGAGCACCAGGAGAACCGACTCCTCGCTGTCCACGTGCGCCCGGACGGCCTCGTTGACGGCTACGTCTATTACACGACTGCGCCGTCGGGGTCCGAGTCCGGCGGGATCGGCACCGTCCATGACCTTGTCGCCGTCGAACCGGCCGCCGAAATTGCCCTGTGGGACTACTTGTGCGGGATTGATCTGGTCCGTCGCTGGCGGGCACCGATGCGGCCGGTGGATGATCTCATCCTCGCTGCCGCCACCGACCGGCGTGCTTGTCGGGTGACCTCGGTGACTGATGAACAGTGGGTCCGGCTGGTCGACGTCGACGCTGCCCTGACGGCTCGCCGCTACGCGTCCGGGAGCGGCGACCCGCTGGTGATCGCGGTGACCGATCCGCTGCTGGACCGCAACGAGCGGACCTGGCGGATCGGCCCGGAGGGTGCCGATCTCACCGATGGGCCGCCTGACCTGGTGCTGGACATCGACGCGCTGTCGGCGCTCTACCTGGGTGGCATGTCGTGGACCAACGAGGCTGCGGTGGGGCGGATCAGGCCCGGTGTCGGCCTGGCCGGCGATGCGGCACACTTCGTCGAACGGCTGCGCGAGGGCCACCGACTCTTCGCCACCGAACCGCTGCCGTACTGCGGCACCTTTTTCTGAGCGTGGTGCGGGCTTCTGCGAGTGGCGCGGGCTGTCCGGTCATTCGGTGCCGTTGTCGGGCTGCTCGGACCGGTGGACATGGAGGGCGGCCCGGAGTTCGGCGACGGCGTCGGGATGATGGCGGAATCTGCGGAAGCTCCATGCCAGCAGCCCGAGCGCGACCAGGCAGGAGAACCCCAGCGTGCCGCCCACACCACGGCCACCGATGAGCCACCAGCCGGGATCCAGTGGCCACCACGGGGGAGCCGGCGGTTGGACCAGCCAGAGGGCTCCCGTGGTGCCGATCCCCAACGCGAAGACGGTGGCGGTGACGATCCGAGGCCACGTCTGGACACTCTTGGCGGCACCGTACATCGCCCGCAGTTCGACCGGGCGGAGCAGCCGCTCGGCCCAGGAGTAGCGCTGCGCGAGCAGCAGCATCGCGGAGAACACCATCAGCAATCCCGGGCCGGGCAGGACGAGTGCGGCGATCCCGGCTACCAGCAGCACCCAGCCGGCCACCTCGATGACGAGGGTCTTGATGCGCGCTTTCACCGTGTGGTGAGCGCGCGGCCGCCGTCGGCACGCCTGCTCATGCCCCCACGGTACCGGGGAGATGCGGACATCGACCGAGCGCACCGGTGATGGCGCATCCGGCTGTTTCAGCCTTTGACCGCTCCGCCGGCAAGTCCACGGACCAACAGGGGCTCGAGGAACAGGAAGATGACGGCCACAGGGAGGATGCCGATCACCCCGACCGCCATGAGGGAGGCCCATTCCACCGCGTGTTCCCCGATGAACGAGGCTGCTCCGACCGTCATCGTCCACAGATTCTGATCCCGGATGAAGGTGCGGACAAACAGATAATCGCTCCAGGCCAGCACGAAAGCGTAGGCGGTGGTGGCCCCGAGCCCTGGCAGGGTCAACGGGAGAACGACGCGCCAGAAGGCACCGAAGATCCCACATCCATCAATGGAGGCGGCCTCCTCCAGTTCAAAGGGGATGGAGTCGAAGAATCCTTTCATCAGCCAGACGGAGAACGGGATGATCACGGTGCAATTCGCCAGAACGAGACCCCACAGGTTGTTGAGCAGGTGCAGCGAGCTGTAGGTGATGAACAGCGGGATCACCAGCAGCGTGGCGGGTAGGACGCGCGTGAGCAGCATCGCGATACCGGCGACCGTCTGGCCCTTGGACTTCATCCGTGACAGGGCATAGCCAGCGAGCACCGACACCACCATGCTCAACCCGACAGACCCGAGGGTCACGATGACGCTGTTGCGGAACCAGACGGCAACATTGGAGCGTCTGAAGACCTCCACGTAGGCGTCGAAGTTCAGATCGGACCACGCCGGAATGATGGACGGAGTAGTCGACAGCACCTTGCTCGTCGGAAGAAGCGACGAAACCAGCATCCAGTAGATGGGGAAGAAGAAAACCAGCGCGACCAGGAGCGCCAAGAACAAGAAGATGGCCTGATGCCACCATCGATGGGTATGCACCGTGGCCTCCTAGAAGTAGGTCTTGCGGATCAGCGGATAGAAGAGGAGGACGATCGCCACACCGACCAGCGTGGTGAGAACGCCGATGGCTGAGGCATATCCCATGTTGAGCAGGTTGAAGGCCTCGTTGTAGACGCGGATCGCCAATGTCTCGGTGGCCGATGCCGGTCCGCCCTGCGTCATCGGATAGATCAGGTCGAACTCCCGGAACGCCCAGACGGACTGGAGAACGAAGGCCAGCGCCGCCTGCGGACGGATCACCGGCCAGGTCACACTGAGGAACCGACGGATCGTCCCAGCGCCGTCGACCGCGGCCGCCTCATGGAGTTCCTCAGGGACCGCCTGCAGTGCGGCCAGCAGCACCAGCGTGAAGAACGGATACGTCTTCCAGATCGTCGGCATGATCACCCCCACCATGGCCGTGTCGCCATGGGCTAGCCACGGAATGTAGGCATCGATGAGGTGAAGCCGCAGGAGGATGTAGTTCAGCACCCCGTACGAGGCGTCCAGGATCCAGAGGAATGCTATCGAGGCCATCACGGCCGGGACCGACCATGGCACCAGCACCAAGGTTCGCAGGAACCGTCGGGCCGGGAACTTCTGGTTGAGGAGCAGCGCCGTGAGCAACCCGAGAATCAAGGCGGGCACGGTGGAGCCCAGCATGTAGACAAGGCTCTTGGCCAGCCCGGTCCAGATGGCTGGATCGGTGAAGAGCTCGGCACCGTTGTCGAGGGTGAAGGCGGCGCTCCCAAGACGCGAGACGTCGATGATCTGGACATCCTTGAAGGCAACCAGGACGACCAGGTACATCGGATAGGCGATCAGGGCCGCCCCCAGCACCAGAGCCGGAGTCAGCAGGACCCAGTAGAACTGGGACCGCCTCCGCTGCTGGGGGCTCCTACGCCTCCGGGGGGAGGGAGAAGTTGTCGAGAGCGCCACCATCGGGTTCACCTACTTCAAGGGGATCTTCGACTCGAGGGTGGCTTGCAGATCCGCCATGACGTCGGCCGACGGCCTGTCGGTGCTCATCAGCTCGGACACGGAGTTCCCCACCGCGTCGGTGAAGGTTGCGTATTCGAGCCGGATGGCCGGATCGTCGGGTACGACGTCCACCGCCTGGGCCGCTACCTCAGAGAAGACCGCGAGGCGTGCGTCACCAGCGAGCAGGGATTCTCCAGCCCCTTGCCGGGGTGCCGGGGAGCCCACCTTCTCGACAAAGAGGTCCTGCATGTCGGGCGTGGTCAACATCTCGATGAAGTCCCACCCGAGCTCCTTCACCGTTCCCTCCGATGTTGCAGGCAGGTGCATGGAGCTACTCAACGCGCCCGGGGCAGTGGGGAAGGGCATCGGGGCGACCTTGAACTGAGAGCGGATGTCTTCAGGCGCCTCGTCCAGCAGGGAGACCACGAAGGGGCCGTCGAACATCATCGCCGCTTTCCCGTCGACGAAGTACTGCCGCTTCTGCTCCGACGCGATCCCCTGGGGTGCGAAGGTTGACAGCGTCCGGACCTGATCTGCCAAGGCGATCATCTCCGGAGAGGTCACGTTGTAGGCCCCGTCCTTGACGTACGGCACGCCTGTTCCGGTCGCGGGCCAGCTCAGCTCCAAGATGATGTTCGGGTCCTGCTTGGTGTCCATCGCGACGCCGAAGGTCTCCCCCGTGGTGAGCTCCTCCGCGGCCGCCAGGAACTCATCCCAGGTCGTGGGGACCTCGATGCCCGCATCGGCGAGCATGCCTTCGTTGTAGTACATCACGTAGCCATAGCTCTGCAGCAGCACGCCTTGGTACTCCTCATTCCATTTCATGAGCTGTTGAGCTTCTGGCCACGTCGCTTCCATGTCCGTCCCTCCGATCTCGGCTTGCAGGGAGGCGAGGAAGCCCTTGTCGGCGAAGGCAGGGAAGTAGCGGCTGGGAAGTTGCATGACGTCGGGCGCCTCATTGGCCGCGAGCTGGGTGGTGATCGTCTGCTGATAGTCCTTGAATGCAGTCTGCTGCACGTCCAGGGTGACCCCTGGATGCTCTTCCTCGAACCGGGCCTTGGCCTCTGACCAGAACTCCTTGTAGCCAGGCTCCTCCGCCTGCCAGGTGGAGAAGGTGATCGTCGACACCTCGTCGGACGGGGCTGCGTCTCCTCCGCCACCGCAGCCGGCGAGCATGGTGGCACCTAGCGCCATTGCGAGCGTGGCAACCATTCTCCTCATCGATTCATTCCTTTCTGGATTCCACCGCCGAGATGGCGGCATCGATCATCCGTTCAATCGGCCACTCAGGCTGGTAGCCCAAGAGCGCCGAGGCCTTGCTGTTTGAGG
>JBKEBV010000135.1:0-8445 GCA_047973315.1 Propioniciclava sp. | reverse complement strand
CGGCGAAGCGCTCGGCGGCCGCCCCGGGTTCGAACGGCTCGCCCGGGCCGCCCACGCCCGCGACATCGGCATCATCGTCGATGTCGTGCCCAACCACATGGGAGCACCGACCCCGGTGCATGCCAACAAGGCGCTCTGGTCGGTACTCAAGGACGGCCCGCAGTCGCCGTACTCGGGCTGGTTCGACGGCGATGACGCGGCCAGCACGGAGGGCGAGGGCATCCTGATGCCGGTGCTCGGCGCCCGGATCGGCACGGTAATCGCCAACGGCGAGATCAGCATCGAGCACCGCATCATCCCCGGCTTCGAGGCCGACGGATCCCAGCCGGTCCTCGTCTACTACGATCACGTCTTCCCGGTTCGGGCCGGCACCGAATCGCTGCCCCTCCCCCTGTGTGTCGAGGCCCAGTACTACCGGCTCGCCTACTGGAAGGTCGCCCAGGAGGAGCTCAACTTCCGCCGCTTCTTCGACGTGGACACCCTCGTCGCGGTCCGGGTGGAGGACCCGGCCGTCTTCGACGCCACGCACGCGCTGCTGCTCGAGCTGTTCCACGCCGGCCACATCGACGGCTTCCGGATCGACCACCCCGACGGACTCGCCGATCCGCGCGGCTACATGCGTCGCCTCTCGGTGGCCACGGCGGGGGCCTGGATCACCGCCGAGAAGATCCTCGAGGGCAACGAGTTCCTTCCCGACGACTGGCCCGTGGCCGGCACCACCGGCTATGACGCGGCCTGGCGGATCCAGTCGTTGCTGTGCAACGCGGCCGGCAACAGCGAACTCGGCACCGTCGCCCACACGATCACCGGCGACATCCCGGGGTCGCTCCCCGGCCAGATCGAGACCGCCAAACGTGAGATCACCACCACCTCACTGTTCGCCGAGGTCCACCGGATCGCCACCCTGGCCGACGACATCTGCCGCTCCGACATCATGCTGCGCGACCACACCTTCAGCTGGATCCGCGAATGTCTGGCCGAGATGGTGATCGCGTTCGACCGGTATCGCGCCTACATCGTCCCCGGCGAGCCGGCCCCGGAGGCATCGGTCGCCCTCATCGAACACTGCGCTACGGTGGCGCGCGGGCGGCTGGCGGCCGAGTACCACGACACCCTCGACGTGGTGGTCGATCTGGTGCTCGGACGTGAGGTCGGCGCTCAGGGCCACGCCCAGCAGCAGGTGCGCGACGAACTGGTGATCCGGTTCCAGCAGGTGTGCGGCGCCGTGACGGCCAAAGGGGTGGAGGACACCGCCTTCTACCGATGGACCCACCTGGTAGCCCTCAATGAGGTGGGCGGATCGCCGGAGACCTGGGGGCTGTCGCTGGACACCTTCCACGCCTGGATGGCGCAGATGTCGTCCGACTGGCCGGCGACGATGACCTGCGGCACCACCCACGACACCAAGCGTTCTGAGGACGTGCGCGCCCGGATCGGGGTGCTGTCCGAGTACGCCCCCGAGTGGCGCGCACTGCTCACCAAGGTCCACCCCTTGGCCGAGGCGATCGAGGGCCACACCGAGAACCTGCTGTGGCAGATCCTCGCCGGCACCTGGACCGATGACGGTCCCATCGATCAGCAGCGCCTCGGTGAGTACATGATCAAGGCCGCACGCGAGCAGAAGCTGTGGACGTCCTGGACCGATCAGAACGCCGAGCGGGAACAGGAGCTCGTCGACCTCATCGGCGAGCTCTACACCAACGAGGTCGTCCTGGGCGCCTTCGCTGAGTGGTACACCTACACCGAGGCATCGGTCCGGGTGGCGACCCTGGCGTTGAAGGCGATCCAACTCACCTGCCTGGGCGTCGCAGACACCTACCAGACCTGCGAGACTCTCCAGAACTACCTCGTCGACCCCGACAACCGGCGCCCTGCCGACGTCACCGCCCTGGGTCGGCTGGCCAGCACGCTCAGCGAGCGTGCACCCCAGGGCCTGGCCGAGGAGAAGTTCCATCTGACCCGGGCGATCCTCCGCCTGCGACGCGCGCGTCCACAGGCCTTCGTCGGGCCGGCAGCGACCTACCGTCCGCTGCCCAGCTCGACCGGCCACGCCGTCTGCTACGCCCGCGGGCACGAGGTCGTGGTGGTGGCGCTGCGCCTCAACCGGGAGTTCACCGATCAGGACGCCGCCGGCCAGGAGAACGCCGGGCACACCGTCGTCCTGCCTGCCGGGGTCTGGCGCGACGTGCTGACCGGTCACGAGTTCACCGACGGTGATGTCGGGCTGGATGCGTTGGTCAGCCAGTACCCGTGTGCCGTCCTGGAACGGATCGGGGACGACCTCGCCGAGGACGGTGCCAGCGTCGACGACCTCGCCGGTTCCCTCGACCTCGGTGGTCCGGTCTTCCGTCCCGGCGCGCCCCGTCGGGAACCGCCGCGTCCGACCCCGGCGACCGAGACCTCGGGTTTCCTCGGCTGGCTCAGCCGACGCTTCGGCGATCACAGCGACGACCCCACGACGGGAGGAACCCGTGACTGAGGCTGGATCGGTGGAAGGTCCGCGCAACGAACCGTTCCCTGCGGGCGAAAGGGCACGACGATCCTCGCCGAGCGCCACCGGGCGTAGCGCGGGCGGAGTCGAGGTCCGCCTGTGGGCCCCGCTGGCGTCGGCTGCCAGCGTCCACGTCGAGGACACCGTGCTCCCGCTCACCCCGTCCGAGAACGGCACCTGGGTGATCGACCTCGGCCTCGACATCGACTATCTGCTCAGCGTCGACGGCGGTGAACCCCGGCCCGACCCTCGCAGCGCCCGTCAGCCCCGGGGTGTGCACGGCCCCTCGCGCACCTTCGACGCCACGGCCTTCGCGTGGACCGACACCGCTTGGGAGGGGCGTGAGGTCCTCGGTGGCGTGTTCTATGAACTTCACGTCGGGACCTTCACCGACCACGGAACCCTCGATGCCGCCATTACTCGGCTCGACCATCTGGTCGCGTTGGGCGTCGACACCGTTGAGCTCATGCCACTCGCCCCGTTCCCCGGTGAGCGCGGGTGGGGCTATGACGGTGTCGCCTGGTACGCCGTCCACGAGGCCTACGGGGGCCCGGCGGCGCTGCAACGTTTCGTCGACGCCGCCCACGGCCACGGGATCGCCGTCTGTCTGGATGTCGTCTACAACCATTTCGGTCCGGCCGGGAATTACACCGGGGTGTTCGGCCAGTACCTCACCGACAAGCACCACACCCCTTGGGGATCGGCGATCAATCTCGATGACGCCCACCACGACGGGGTCCGGGCCTTCATCATCGATAACGCCTGCCGCTGGATCCGCGACTTCCATATTGACGCGCTCCGACTCGACGCCGTCCACGCACTCGTCGACGACTCCCCCCGGCACCTGTTGGCCGAACTCTCCGAGGCTGTCGCGGCGCTGGAGCCGGAACTCGGCCGCCCGGCGACCCTGATCGCTGAGTCCGATCTCAACCAGCCGTCGATGATCGAACCGACCAGCCGTGGCGGCCGGGGAATGGACGGCCAGTGGGCCGACGATGTCCACCACGCCCTCCACGCCTGGCTCACCGGCGAGCGCTTCGGCTACTACGACGATTTCGGTTCGCCGAAGACCCTGGAGAAGGCGTTCACCGGCGTCTTCGTCCATGACGGCACCTGGTCCAGTTTCCGCAACCAGCCGTGGGGCGCCCCGGTCCCCGATGCGGTCGACCGACGCCGCTTCGTCACCTTCACCCAGAATCACGACCAGGTCGGCAACCGTGGGCTCGGGGACCGCCCGGACCTCCGGCTCACCCCGGGGGCGGTGGCCGCAGGCGCCGCGCTGCTGCTGCTCAGCCCGTTCACCCCCCTGCTGTTCCAGGGCCAGGAGTGGGGAACGCATCGCCGGTTCCAGTTCTTCACCGACCACGATCCGGAGCTGGGCCGTCTGGTCACCGAGGGGCGCGCCCGGGAGTTCGCCGACTTCGGTTGGGACGACATCTACGGCCCCGATGCCGTCATCCCGGACCCGCAGTCGCCAGCCACCTTCGCCGTCAGCGTGCTCGACTGGGACGAGGCCGGCCGGGCCGGCCACAGCGAGATCCTCGCCTGGCACCGGAGACTGATCGCCCTTCGGCGACGCCACCTCCCCGGTGCCGGCCGTCCGGTCGCCGGGACGGGGGCCGAGGTGGGGCTCGCGGCGACACCCGACACCGCGGTGATGACCTACGGTCCGCTCAGCGTGCTGGTCGCGCTACGCTCCCCGAGCAGCTTCACCCGGTCGGGTGCTCTGGTGGCCACCTTCGGTGACGCCCACCGTGACGGTGACCGCGTCGTGCTCGGAGCCGACTCGGTGGCCGTCCTCGGTCCGATAGAGTGAGGCGTCGGACCAGGCAGGCCTCCGCCCACCCTCCTCGAGGTCGCCACGGGTAGGCTTGGTGCGTTCTGCTGACGGTACGGACCGGCTGATCGCTGGCATGAGACGGAGAAGGAGGAGCGGTGGGCGTCTTCGACAACCTGGAGCGCAAGCTCGAGGGGGCGGTCAACGGGGCCTTCGCCCGCGCATTCAAAGGGGACGTGCAACCGGTGGAGCTCACTGCCCGCCTGCAGCGCGAACTCGACCAGGAGGCCAGGTTGCTGGCCCGGGACAGGAAACTCGTCCCGAACGATTTCACCATCGATCTCTCCGCCCACGACTACGACCGTCTCACTCCCTACAGCAGAACCCTCAACGCCGAGATCATCCCCCAACTGCGGGAATATGCCGCCAACGCCGGCTACGTCTTCAACGGTCCGGTCACCATCGCCTACGAACTCGACAGCGCACTCCCCATCGGGCGCTTCACCGTCACCAGTCAGGCCGTGGCCGCCGCCGACTCTGCCGCGACGGCCACTGCCATCCGGCGGGCATCCCTGGTTCTGGAGGTGAACGGCATCCGTCATCCGCTCGCGGCACCGGGTTTCACCGTGGGCCGCGGCACGGACGCCGACGTTCGGATCAACGACCCCGGGGTCTCCCGGCTGCACGCCCGGATCAGCGTCCACGACAGCCCGACCAGCCCCAGCGTGACCATCGAGGACATGGGCTCGACGAACGGGATCCAGGTCGACGGCCGCCGGGTCCAGAGCGCCAGCCTCCGGGAAGGCTCCCGCATCGAGATCGGTAGCACCCGCATGCTGGTGAGGTCACCGGTGAGCGATGTCTGAGCTGCTGGTCCTCGGGCTGAAGTTCGCCTTCCTCAGCCTGCTGTGGGTCTTCGTGCTGTTCACCGGCAGCGTGATCCGCACCGACCTGTTCGGACGCCGGGTCCGCGACGGTGGCGGCGCCGAGGAGGCCCGCCCGCCACGCCGGGGCCGGCGCGCGGTCCCGGCGCCCACCACCCTGCGGATCACCCGGGGCAAACAGGGGGGGCTCACCATGGCGCTGGGCGAATCCCTCACCATCGGACGGGCGAGCGACTGCCAGCTCATCCTCGACGACGACTACGTCTCCACGCGGCACGCCCGCATCACCCGCCAAGGATCGTCCTACACCGTCGAGGACCTCGGCTCCACCAATGGCACCTTCCTCAACAACGTCCGACTGTCCCAAGCCCTGCCCTTCACCCCGTCCGACACCCTCCGGATCGGCCAGACCCTGCTCGTCGTGGAGGGCTGATGGCACTCACCCTCAGCTACGCCGCCCACAGCGAAGTGGGTCTGGTACGGACCAACAACCAGGACTCGGCCTACGTCAGCCCGCAGATGCTCATCGTCGCGGACGGGATGGGAGGCGCCGCCGCCGGTGACCTCGCCTCCGCCGTCGCGATCTGGGAGATCGCCCGGGCCGATGAACACCTGGCCGAGCGGATCCGGACCGCCCGGGCCGACCGTGAGGACTCCGGCGAGGACCCCGCGCCGGACGGAGCCGAGGAGGGGGGCGACGCACCGCTCAACGGCCCGTTGTCCGACCTGCTGACCGTGATGGGCTCAAGCCTGGTCCGGGCCAACGACCGTCTGGTCCATCTCGTCGAGGATGACCCCCACCTGGGCGGCATGGGCACCACCGTGTGCGGTTTCGTGCTCCGCGAGGACACCATGGCCGTCATCAACATCGGCGACTCCCGCGCCTACCGGGTCCGCGACCGGACGCTGCGTCGGGTCACCCGCGACCACAGCTGGGTACAGACCCTGGTCGATGAGGGGCGGATCACCGAGGCGGAGGCGCTGACCCATCCGCACCGCAACCTCGTGATGCGGGTGCTCAACGGCTCCGATGAGTACGTGCCCGACCTCGGCGGACTCGAGGTCGCCCCCGGCGACAGGCTGCTGGTCTGCAGCGACGGCCTGTGCGGACTGGTGACCGATGAGGCAATCGCGGAGGTGATGACGGCCGGGCTCACCCGCGAGGCCACCGTCAGCCGCCTGGTGGAGCTGGCCCATGAGGCGGGCGGGCACGACAACATCACCCTCATCGTCGCCGATGTCGCCGATGACGGTCCGGCTGGCATCACCGAGATGCTCGGTTCGGCGGCAGCCCTCTCCGAAGTGGCAACAGCGGAAGACACCTCGACCCTTCCCACCTTCGGCGACCCAACACCTGAGGAGGAGGATGAGCGCGCCATCACCGAGAAGGAACGCTACGCGCTCCAGGGGCGCCGACGCTGGTCCACTCGGGTGAAGGTCGCTCTCGCCGTGCTCGTCCCGCTGCTCGCCGTCGGTGCCGGTGCCGGATTGTGGTACCAGTACACCCAGACCCGGTTCTATGTCGGACCCGACAACGGCAATGTCGCCCTGTACCGCGGCGTTCCCGACCAGGCCCTCGGGCTCCCCCTGTCCACCCTGGTGGAGACCGACACCACCCGACTGGCTGACCTGCCGCCGTACTACGCCGACAAGGTGGCAGCCAATATCCGGGTCGACAGTCTCGACGCAGCCCGGACCACCGTCATCGAACTCCGCGACATCGCCGCCACCTGCATCCAGCAGCGCGAGGAGCGGGAGAGCCCCGAGGTTACCCCCAGCCCCGGCGCCACCCCCAGCCCCGGCGCCACCCCCAGCCCCAGCCCGACGGTGAGCTTCACCCCCCAAACGCCGGCCACCGGAGGTGGGACCCCGCTACCCGCCGGAACGGACTGCTGACATGACCACTCCCGACGTGGTGGTTCCCCGCCAGCGCACCCTTGTCTCTGCGATGATGATGCTGTTCGCCCTCACCCTGGGTGCAGTTGGCTACGTCCTCACCGACCTCAACCAGGAGGGCACCTTCCCGGCCGACTGGCAGCTCCCCCTCCCCGGCGATCTTGACGTGTCCGGCCCCTGGTACCTCGGGGTGGCCGCATGGTTCGTGCTCGGTCTCACCACCTGGGGTGTCACCAAGTGGCGACTGCCGTACGCCGACCCGCTCATCCTGCCGACGGTCTTCCTGCTCAGCGGGATCGGCGTCTCGATGATCCACCGGCTCGACAAGTACGACGAGCTGCACAGTGCCGAACTCCAGATGATGTGGCTGGTGGCCGCGGTGGCCGTCTACACGCTTGTGGTGATCCTGGTGGGTGACCACCGTCCACTCCAGCGCTACACCTACCTGTGGTTCGCCACCGGCCTCATTCTCATCCTGATGCCGCTGATGCCGCTGCTGGGCAAGGAGAACCACGGCGCCCGGATCTGGATCTCGGCGGGGCCGTTCAGTTTTCAGCCCGCGGAGATCGCCAAGATCATCCTGTCGGTCGCCTTCGCCGCCTATTTGGTGGAGAAGCGGGACGTCCTGGCCCAGGCGGGTCAGAAGGTACTCGGAATCGTGCTCCCGCGCGCCCGCGACCTCGGGCCGATCCTCATCGCCTGGGGGATCAGCCTGGTCATTCTGGTCTTCGAACGCGACCTCGGCACGACGCTGCTGTTCTTCGGCCTCTTCGTGATGATGCTCTACACCGCGACCGAGCGGGTGAGCTGGGCGATTCTCGGCGTCCTGCTGGTGGTGGTCATGGGTGTGCTCGGCTACACCATGTTCGACCATGTGCAGACCCGCTTCGAGTCGTGGCTGAACCCGTTCACCGACTACGACAAGAACCTGCAGATCATCAGCGCCCAGTTCGGCTTCGCCGCCGGCGGACTCTTCGGAACCGGCTGGGGCAACGGACGTCCCTATCTGACCCCGCTGGCCAAGAATGACTTCATCTCCGCAGCACTCGGGGAAGAGTTGGGGCTCTACGGGCTCTTCGCGGTGGTGGTGCTCTTCGGCATCATCGTGGCCCGCCTGTTCCGGGCTGCACTCGCCTCCACCGAGCCGTTCGGCAAGCTTCTGGCCGCGGGGCTGGGTTTCGTGTTCGCGTTGCAGGTGTTCGTCATCCTGGGGGGCGTCACCCGCCTGCTCCCCCTCACCGGCCTCACCACACCGTTCGTCTCCCAGGGGGGAAGTTCCCTGATCGCCAACTTCATCATGGTGGGGCTCATGCTCACCGTCACCCATCAGGTGCGCCGACCCCGATCGCAGGCCTCGCCCGAAGAGTACGCATCGTTGGACAGCGAGGCGACCCAGG
>JBKEBV010000066.1:0-1900 GCA_047973315.1 Propioniciclava sp. | reverse complement strand
GAGGGCGAGCCAGACCATCACGCACCCCCTGGGGCCGCTGGCGGAGTTGGCCGCCTACCGGATCAGTCAGGAGTCGCTGACCAATGTCCTGAAACACGCGGGGGAATCAGCGTCGGTGTGGGTCGTCCTGCATCACCGGGAGGAAGGGTTGAGTGTGACGATCGGTGACGACGGGGTGGGAGCGCCCGAAGGCGATGGCAGCGGACATGGCTTGATCGGCCTCCACGAACGGGCCGCTGCGCTGGGTGGCCAGGTGGTGACGCACGCTGATCCCGTCGAGGGCTTCACGGTCTCCACGTTTATTCCCGCACCGGCCGGAGGTGCGGAATGATCCGGGTCCTCCTCGCAGACGATCAAGAACTTGTGCGCGTCGGATTCCGCATGGTGCTCGATGCCCAGCCTGATATGGAGGTCGTCGCCGAGGTGGGGAACGGAGCCGCTGCGGTGGCGGCCACGACGGGCGACAACGTCGACGCGGTGGATGTGGTCATCATGGACATCCGTATGCCCATCCTCGACGGCGTAGGGGCAACCCGGCGAATCTGCGCTTCGACCAGCAAGACCCGAGTGCTCGTCCTCACCACCTTCGATCTCGATGAGTATGCCTTCGCTGCCCTCCAGGGCGGTGCCTCAGGCTTCCTGTTGAAGGACGCCGGCCCCACGGAGTTCCTTGCCGCCATCCGAGCCGTTCACGCAGGCGACGCCGTTGTTGCCCCGTCAGCGACCCGTCGCTTGTTGGAACGGGTTGTCCCGAGGATGCCCACCTCCCCGGAAGCGCTCCGGAGCGCCGAGGAGCGCCTGGCGCCGCTCAGTGACCGGGAGAAGGAAGTGCTCACTGCAGTGGCTCAGGGGATGACGAACACAGAAATTGCGGAGGCGCTTTTCGTGGCAGAGGCGCCGGTGAAGACACACGTCGGACACATCCTCGCCAAGCTGGAGTTGCGCGATCGGGTCGCGATGGTGGTCTTCGCTTACAACACCCGCCTGGTTCGGGTGCAGCCGTTGTTGAAGCCGAGGAAGTGCGAAACCGCGCCAGCCCGGTTCCTCCTGGATCGGACCACCGAGGAGATAGACGGGGTAGGTGCTCGTCAGCAGCCAGAGCATTGCCGCTCCACCCTCCTCTGTGGCGAAGGCGGTGCCCGGTCTCAGCAGATAGCCAGCGCCCGCTGCCAGAGGGACGGCGGTAAGCGCCAGAACCCACCAGAGTGGGCGTGCCGGCTTTTGCACAAGGCGACGCCAGAATCGACGTGCGCCGTCGCGACCCTCCGTGAGGCGCGTCATCAGCAACGCCGCCGTGAACGGTCCGGCGAACAGCCCAAGCTGGTTGATCCCCGCGATAGCGGAGAACGGTAGCTCGATCGGCAGGAGTCCGATCCCACTCTGGGAGAGCCACCATGGGCTCCATGCAATCCAGGAGCCGAGGTAGGCGAGAACGAAGAACGCCACCAACGGGTGCCGTGTGAGCGTTGAGGTCATCACTGCCTGTTTCCCCGGCCGGGTGCGCTGCGACCGAGCTTTTCCGCGACGTCCTGCGCCCAACCCCGAGGTAGGAGGACTCCCAATCCGATCGCGACGACGGCGAGCATGAACACGACGCCGACCACAGTCCAGAAGTCGACCGATGTCGAGTCGTCCAAGAACAACGCGAACGCAAGGGTGGGGATCGGGGCGAGGACCGCGAGGATGATCGCGGTCTGCAACGCTCGGTTGCGCCCGCGCTCGTACCGTGCAGCTAGCGACTCGGCCCAACGTGCGACTGCGGGGTTGGCGGAGATCGCACTTCCGTGATGCGCCTGTACGGTGCCGTTTCGCGCGATACGGCCAAGAGCAGCAGCAGCCCGACACCGGCGAGCACGAGGAGCACCATAAGGCCGATGAACACACCGACCCCGTCAGTGAT
>JBKEBV010000050.1:0-5180 GCA_047973315.1 Propioniciclava sp. | reverse complement strand
CCGACCCAGCCGTCTACTGGCCGATCGCGCAACCGGTGGTGGACCGATCCCCCGTCCTCCACGCACTGCACGCTTCCGTGGTGGCGGCGGTCTCCTCCGATCCCCCCGCCTACCCCCGGTGGACCTTCTATGTGGGCGAACGCCCGGGGGCTGCGCCCTTCCTGGCTCACCACACCCCGCCTTATCCCTTTCACATGCCGGCCGGAGACGCCGGTGCGGCCGAGCGGCTGGCTGAGTTCGTGCATCAGGCCGGGACGCGACCGGCCGCCGTCGGTGGACACCTCACCTCCGTGGTGGCCTTCGCTGGCCGGTGGACAGCGCTCACCGGGCAGGCGGTCACCCCCACCCTCCGGCTCGGGATCTACGATCTGCCCGGCGAGCCCGCCCTTCCTTGGCCGGTGTCCGGACATCCGCGGGCGGCGACCGCGGGCGATGGTGACCTGGTGCGCGGCTGGCTCGAGGCCTTCGGCAATGAGGTGTCCGGCCACCGCGGACGCCGGGTCGTCGGTGATGACGGGCTCATCGCGAGCGGCCGAACGCTGCTGTGGTGCGATCCCGAACCGGTGGGGATGGCCCAGGCCAAGCCTTCGGGATCGAGCATGGTGCCGATCAGCGATGTCTACACCCCACCTGAGCACCGCGGGCGCGGGTACGGATCGGCGGTGACGGCCGCTATCAGTCGCTCCCGGATCGATCACGGTGAACAGTGCATGCTCTACACCGACCTCGACAACCCGACAAGCAACAGCATCTACGCCGCCCTCGGGTACCGATTTGTCGGCGAGAGTATCGAACTCGCCCTGCACGATCCCGGAATGTCCCCGGGCCACCCCTCGGAATGAACCCGCCGGCACCGGCGGAGCCGTTTCGGTAGGGTGCCTTAGGTCCGAACCACCCACCAGGGAAGTACACAACGATGGGATTTTCCGACAAGCCGACCCAGGTTGGCCTCGAGCCGCTCGCGCGGGAGCGCTTCATCCGCCCGGCGCCGGAGTATCCGGCGCTCGCGGCCGAGATCGAGAGCGAATGAGCACCCTCGACCAGGTGAACGAGGACCAGCCGGAGTCCGCGTTCAAGGTCGATCTGACCGGCATGGTGGACCTGCTGTCCCGGCATCTCTACTCCGGGCCCCAGGTTTTTGTGCGCGAACTGCTGCAGAATGCGGTGGACGCCGTCCGCGCCCGGGAAGGCACCGACGGCGCGCCGAACCCGCGGATCGACCTGACCGTGACCCAGGATCCGGTGTCGTTGAGCATCACCGACAACGGGATCGGGTTGACCCTGGCCCAGGCCGGGGATGTGCTGGCCACGATCGGGCGATCGTCCAAGCGGGGTGAAGACCTGGGCGCCCACCGGCGGGAGTACATCGGCCAGTTCGGCATCGGGTTGCTGGCTGCCTTCGTGGTGGCCGACGAGATCCGGGTGACCTCCCGCGCGGCGGTGCCGGGCGCGATCCCGATTCACTGGGTGGGGCGGGCGGACGGAACATTCACGCTCACCGAGGCTCCGGGCAGCGATCATCCGGTGGGCACCACGGTCGCGCTGATCCCGCGTGCCGACGCCGACCACTGGTTCGACGCAGAGGCTGTCGCCGATCTGGCTGTCGACTACGGATCCTTCCTTCCCTATGACGTCGGGATCGAGGTTCCTGTCGACGGTGTCGGCCTGCGGCGCCGACGACTCACCCTTCCCGCTCTGCCGTGGGAGGGCGGCCGATACGCCACCGATCTGACGACCTGGTGCCAGCAGACCCTCGGCTTCACACCGCTCGCGCACATCGATCTGAGCGTGCCGGAGATGGGACTGTCCGGGGTTGCCTTCGTGCTGCCCGAGGCCGTCCATCCGTCGGCCGGTCGCCACCGGGTCTACGTGAAGCGGATGTTGGTGGGTCACCGGGTCGATGACGTGCTGCCGGACTGGGCCTTCTTCGTGCGGGCGGTGATCAACTCTGGTGCGCTGACCCCGACCGCGTCCCGCGAGCAGATCCACTCCGACGAGGTGCTCCTGGCGACCCGGGAAGCGCTCGGCGACCGGCTCAAGCAGTGGGCACTGTCCACGCTCTCCGACGCGTCGCCGACAACCCGGCGCATCATCAGCACCCACCACCTGGCGCTGCGCAGCCTCGCGCTGACCGATGGCGCGATGCTGGAGGTCGTCGCCCGGGTGCTCCCCTTCGAGACCACCGACGGGCCGCTGACGCTCGCCGAGGTCGCCGAGCGGGGAGACATTGTCTACACCGCGACCACTGACGAATTCCGGTCGGTGGCGACCGTGGCTCGCGCGCAGGGGGTCGTGGTCGTCAACGCCGGCTATGTCTACGATGCCAGCCTGATGGAACGCCTCCAACTGTCGGGACGTTGGTCGGTACGGCAGTTCGTCCCTGAGGATGTCGAACAGGTGCTCGCGGCGCCGGCACCCAACCGGGTGGCCGACTGCGCGGCTGCGCTCAGCCGCGCGCAGGAGGTTCTGCAGGCAGAGGACTGCGCGGTCTCGTTGCGCCGCTTCGATCCTGCCAGTGTTCCCGCCATGCTCATCCGGGATCCGGACGGAGAACGTCGCCGGGAACTCGACCGTGAACGTCGGGCCAAGCCCGACCTGTGGGGTGGACTCCTCGACGCAGTGGCCGAACCGACGACGAAGCCGACCCGCACGCTCGTCCTCAACGACGACGCTGCCGTGGTCAACCGGCTGCTCGATGTCGACCGACCGACCGTCTTCGACGCAGGCGTGCGCGCCATCTACCTGTCGGCGGTGATGCTCGCGGGCGAGGGTTTGCGGGGCGCTGAGGTCGCCGGTCTGACCGATGCACTCGACACCCTGCTCGGCGCGGCCGTGAGCGCGCCCTCTGACCGGGAGAGCTGACCGATGGATGTGGACGACTCTCTGTGCGAGCTGGCCCGCATCCGGGCGATACCCCTGGATCGCGGCCAGATTGCCCAGCTCCTCGCAGATCTCCCGAGAGCAGACCACCGCCTTCCTTGACGACATGCGCCGCCGGCTCGCCGTTGCCGGCTACGGGGACGCCTCGGTGCTGCTCAGCGAGTTCACGATTGCGTGGGACCGGGGCGACAACGATGCCGACGACCGTCGCCGCGCGTGGCTGGCCAGCGGCTCCGGTTCCCTGGAGATTGTCGCGCCTGCCGCATCAGCAACCAGACCGCGTTCTTCCTTGAGACCGATCGGGTCGAGGAAGCCATTGCCATGGGCGAGCAACAGCAGTACAGCTGCCGTAAGGAGCCGATGTCGACGTTCCATGCGCTGGCCCTCGCCTACGCCCGGGCGGGCCGGGGAGCAGACGCCGGGCGCAGCTACCAGCGGGCGCTGGCGGATTCGATCGCCTGAACCGCACGCCCGGTCTCACCGGCGTCGCGCAGGGCCCGACCAGCCAGCCAGAAGGACTCAGCCGCATCGGCAGTCCGCCCGACGGAGGCGTAGGCCTCGGCCGCCTGAATGCCGCAGTCACCGACAGAAACCAGGTCGCGACCCGGAGCCCGGTCAGCGGCCGGGAACGACGCCAGTACCCGCGCTCTGGTGTCCAGCAGTTCGGCCTTCGTCGCGGCGTCACCGTCGGCGACCCGGGACAACAGGCCATCGAGCCGGGACAGGAGCGTGTCGCTGGCACCGGAGGCGAAGGCGACCGGCGCCCACGCAGTCAGCACGCTGGCCACCAGCAGCGCCTCAGCGCCACCGGCGACCAACAGCGCAGTCCCCCGGGCGTAGGCGGCATGCGCGGTGTCCCTGCGGCCGTCCTGCTGCCAACAGCGCGCAGCCTCCAGCCAGGCCAGGCCCGCCTGGTCCAGCAGCCCGGCCTCGTCGTGGAATCCTGCCTGCTGCTCGTAGACGGCGGCTGCCTCAGCGAACCGGCGCTCGCGGACGAGGTCGTCGGCCGTAGGGGTCCTCGCCCCCTCCGCGGAGTCCTCCGATGCCACCGTGACCGTCGGGACGATCGCCGCTGCTGCAGGGGTCCCGGGGGCCGGGGCAGAAGCCTCCGCGGGCCGCCTCACGACGATCGGTGTGGCGAAGACGGTGGCGACGCGGGCCGCCGCCGTGGAGGGCTTCACGATCGCGGGTGTGCGGGCCCGGCGTTTCGAGGCTGCCGATGACCTGGTCGCGAAGTTGAGCGCGGAGCGCTGACGGCGTGGCTGTCAGGTCGGGAGCGCTGTGCCGGGGCGCGGGGTTGAGGGCCGCGTAACGGCGTCCCGAAACCACCTCTGGCGGGGTGCTCATGGTTTCGACTCGGCGTTGTGTGTCGGCCAGGTAGCATCACGCAGGTGTCATCGACCACCACCTCCGGCCGCTCTCCGGGTCCAGCGCCCGAGCAGCTGGCGCAGGTGAATGAGCTGCTGGCGGGCCGTTCCTGGGTCGCGCTCACCGGTGCGGGGATGTCGACCGACTCGGGTATCCCCGACTACCGGGGACCGGACGCGCGCCCCACCCGGCCGATCCAGTACGCCGACTTCGTCAACACTCCCGAGGCCCGCCGCCGCTACTGGGCTCGCTCGATGATGGGCTACCGGAGCTTCGGTGCGGCGCGACCCAACCGCGGCCATGACGCGCTGGCAGCGCTCGGCGCCCCGGTCATCACCCAGAATGTCGACGGTCTGCACACTGCTGCCGGCAGCCGCGAGGTCATCGACCTGCACGGTCTGATCGAGCGGGTGATCTGCCTCGCCTGCGGTGATCTCACCTCCCGGGGCGAACTCCAGCGCCGCCTCGAGGCCGCCAATCCCCAGATCCGTGGGGTTATCCCGGCCGGTCACGCCGAGCTGCGGCCCGACGGCGACGCCGATATCGCCGACCCCACCGAATTCACGGTGGTGGCCTGCCGGGTGTGCGGAGGAGTCCTCAAGCCCGATGTGGTGTTCTTCGGTGAGAATGTGCCGGCGACCAGAGTTGCCGAATGCTACGCCCAGGTGGAGGCAGCCGAGGCCCTGGTGGTGATCGGCTCCTCCCTCACGGTGATGTCGGGGCACCGCTTCGTGCGGTACGCGGTGAAGGCCGCCAAGCCGGTCGTCATCATCAACCGGGGGCCGACGCGCGCCGACGACCTCGCCACGATCCGGATCGACGCCGGCACCTCGGAGGCCCTGACGGCGCTGCTCGCGTCGGTCTGAACCGCCGCCCGCGTCGACACCAGACCCCCCGAAAGGCGGTGCGCCGCGCCCAGGTCGGCCATCAGG
>JBKEBV010000229.1:0-1630 GCA_047973315.1 Propioniciclava sp. | reverse complement strand
CCTGCTCACGGTGCACGCCGTTGCCGGAGGCGTCCACCCACAGCCACCAGTCGGCATCTTCGCCACACAGCGCACCCCACCTTTGGGAAGACAGCCTGCTCAGCGTCACCTTCATTGGTCTTCCTCCTCGGCGTCTGAGGACACCGGAAGCGCGTCCAGCACTCCTGGGACGTCCACCGGTGCCAGATTGGCGAAACGCGTGGCTGTGGCTTGGTCGGCGATCACCGAGCCATACCCTCGCGTCTGATGCCCGCCCACTCCGATCAATCCCTCGTGGAGGTCGCGTGTCACATGGAGCAGCAGCGTCTCGACCGCAGGATGCAAGCCCTCCGCCGAGGCATGCACGGAGAACACGAGCTCAGCCCCCTCCGGAATCGCCTGCAGGGCGAACAGGGCACCATCGCGCGCACCTCCGGTGAACCGGTCGATGGCGACGTGGCGCCGGATCACTTCTGTCTCAGCGGTGGCTGTGGTGTCGCTGAACGCGAGCAGTCCACGCCCGGCACGACCGGAGGCCGCAGTCCGGACATCTGCCCCGAACAGGCCGGCCACCACCGCTTCACGCGCGCTGTCCGATGCTCCCACGAGCCGGAGGATCGCCTCGCAGCGGTGCCGGTAGACACCCTTCCACGTACTGCCGGGGATGGTCAGGACCCCGCGAGGTTTCTGCGGGGACCGGCGGGTGCGCAAGGTCGGGAGCGGCTTCCCCCGCCCCTCCCCCTCACCGGACTCGCTGACTCCGACATGGACGCGCTCGGCCGTGGTGAAGGTGACCGAGAAGGCTGGCACCAGATCGCTGTGATCGTGCGATCTGGTTTGCACCTCCACATCCGACGGCGGGGCATCGCCCGACCGCAGCCAGGCATCACGATGCACCAGCCACCACTGGAGCTGGTCCGGGCGGGAAAGGTCCACGGTCACCGATTCGACCTTCGACACGCGGGCGCGTCCCATGCCCGTAGAGCGGGATCGCCCCAGGACCGGCGCCCAGGTAGCCAGCCGTGTCAGGAAGTCCTCGTCGTAGCTTCCACCGTGGAACCCGACCATGGTGGCCAGCGCTGGTTCGGCCCATTCGGCCGTCCGCAGCGATCCGCCGGCAGCAGCGCCACGTCGACCGTCGATCCGGGTGCTGCCACCGCGATCCGTCGCCGCCTCGACGGGCAGCGTGCCAAGAATCTGGAATCTCCCCATGCGGTCGTCGCTGCGGGAGCTGAGCGTCCCGGTGCTGCGCTCATGCCCGGCGGGTTCCGGACCCAACCAGTACTTCGCCCGTTCCTCGGGCAGATGCACCCGCAGCGATCCCACCAGGCCTGTCACCGGCAGGTAGGGACGAACAGCGCCGGCACCAGCCGTCCGGGGGTCCACCAGAACAGGGAGTTTGACGACGTCGTGGGCATTCGGCGGCCGACCGACGGCCCAGCGCTCGGTGATGGTCAGCGACACCCGGATCAGTGTCAGGCGCGGATCCTCCCTCATGCGCCACGCTCCTTCTCCAGTCGGGTCACACGCGCAGTTATGTCAGGCGAGTTGAGGATCGCCCTGACCGCGGCCCTGCTGTCAGGTCCGAGGTCGCGGCACCACCGCTCCTCCTCCACTCGGCGAACCACCAGATCGACCACTTGCTGCGGTT